>CAZIEQ010000066.1:0-10415 GCA_964538725.1 uncultured Acidimicrobiia bacterium
TAAGTAATACAGAATCGTGGCGTAAATCTGCTCCAAACTCAGGGTAGGAAAACGGAGCACAAAGAGACGCGTCACACGCCGCATCTCGTGCCAGCGCATCCTTGTCGTCGGAATCGAGCTCGGAGGTGATGAACAGTACAACGCGCGTGTCGGCACTCTGTGCCTTAACTTGTCGGGAGAGCTGTTGGCCGCTGATGCCCGGAAGCTCCGCCGCACAGATCACGAGTTTGGGTGAAACCTCCAAGAAACGCGCCAGGGCATCACCACCATCGGGGGTAGCGAGCACCTCGAAGCCATCACGGGTGAGCAGCGCACTCATCAACTCTACGCTGGCGCCGTCGCTGTCACCAGTCCCGGGGGCGCTCACGTCCACTGTGAAGGCAACCTGGGATCCGACGGCAGGTTCCTCTCACCCTCCGAGTTGCGCCGCCGTTTCGAAGAAGCAGGGGTGACCGACCCGAACCGGAGCGTCGCCTATTGCGGATCCGGGGTGACGGCCTGTCACAACCTGCTGGCGATGGAACTGGCAGGGATGGAAGGGGCCGCCCTCTACCCGGGCTCGTGGAGCGACTGGTCGACGGCCGGCATGCCGGTAGACACGGGCGGCTGAGATCCATCCGCGCCCAACCGGCAGCGATGCTCATATCCCCAGTGCCTTCTCGGCCTCGTCGAGACACTGGCCGCCGCCGAGAACAGGGGCAAACAGGTCCCCGAAGCGGGTGAGGCGGTCCCACACGGTGGCGATGGTGAGAACCTCCGGGTTGACTTCGGCCACCTCGTCCCATAGCAGTGGCGTGGACACCGGCGCCCCCTCACGAGGACGCGCCGAATACACCGAAGCGATCGTTTTACCAGCAACGTTCTGGTTGTGGTCGATGAACACCTTCCCCCGGCGCTTTTCCTTTTCCCATTCCATCGTCACCGCATCCGGATCGGCGGTTAGCAGCATTCGACCCACCGTTTCGACGAATTCCCGCACCCGCCGGTAGCAGTGGACCGGCTCCACCGGCACGTAGATGTGCATTCCGGTGGCACCCGAGGTCTTCGGATAGGAGGCGAGGCCCAATCTGTCGAGGACGACCTTGACCAGGCCGGCGACGTAGACCACCTGTCCCCAGCCTGCGCCTTCTGCCGGGTCGAGGTCGAACACCGCGAAGTCGGGACGGTCGGCACTGGGTAGGCGGCTCAGCCAGGGATGCATCTCGATGGCTCCCAGATTGACGATCCACAGCAGCGAGTCGACGTCGGCAGCGGTGACGAAGTCGATGGGTTCTCCCCGCTGCTCAGACCACAACGAAGCGGTCTGTAGCCAGTCCGGCCGGTGGGCTGGGGCCTGCTTCTCGTAGAACCAGTCTCCGCCCGCACCGTCGGGAAAGCGCGCCATGACGATGGCACGGTCGGCCAAATGTGGAAGCAGCACCGGCGCCACCGAGGCGTAATACTGGAGGAGGTCGCCTTTCGTGTAGCCGTCGGGGAAGAACGGCTTGTCCAGGTTGCCGAGACGCACCCGCCGCGTGGAAACGGCAGGAATGTACGACCCGTTATCCTCGTGGACCGGAATGGCGGCGGGAAACTCGACCTTCCCCGAGCCGAGAATGCGCCCTACCCCCCCCTGGAATGGCGGTTCGGCGAGCGCTTGCACCATCTCGCGATGGATGGCGTCGTGGCTGTCGGCGTCGCGCGCCTCGGAGATCAGCGTCAGCCGCATCCCCTCCCCCAATGCGGCTTCAACCAGCGGCGTGACGCGCAACGTCCCCTCGCCGTATGCGATGTGGCGGATCTCGCCGCCGGCACCGAACTCGTTGTCGCTGAACTGACAGTGCAGTGGGTCGATCATCCAGCCGGGAAACTCGGCCCGTAGGAACACCAGTACTGCGCGGAAGGCCTCGGCGGTCGTCAGGGCGCCGTTGGACATTGCATGCAGATGGGCCCAGTCGACAACAGGGCGGACGAAGGGGAAGTCGGCAGTGATGAGGGCTATGTCGCCGAGGGAACCGAACGCCAGGCGGGTGCCTGCGGTTTCCAGGCCGAGCGCCACACCGAGATGACGCACTTTGGGAGCGAGCGACTCCACAGCGGCGGCGACTCGACGGTGGACACTGTCGGGCGTGCGATCCCCCATGTTGCCGGCGTGAGCCACCACGATATGGGCTCCGAGGGCACTGCCCAGTTTCATCGTGTGCTCCAGGGCCGCATGTGCCCGTTTCGCCTTGGTGGTGTCGACGACGGTGAGGGGAGCGAAGTAGGGGGCGTGCACCGACAACGCTATGTCTCGTTGGGCGGCCAGCTCACCGAAGCTGCGGCAGCGCCTTTCCTTCCACGGGAACCCGTCGACGAAGGAGAGCTCGTACGCCTGATGCCCCCGGGCGGCCAGCTCGTCGAGGAAGGCGTCGTCGTCGGTGTCCCGTGGGGGAAGCCCCGAGACCCCGAAGCGGATCACAGCCGAGCCGTCCTCACCTCAGAGATGAACAGGACGGGCTCACAGACAGCAAGCGGCCGGCTTCAGCTGTCCGCACTCTCCTCGGCAACAGGCGGAACGCGTGCACCACCGGCCTTGGTTGCACTCTTCTTGCCGAACATCTTGGCAAGCAGCGCGGCGGCGGTGCCCAGGACCGCCAGACCGAACAACTTCTTCTTGGTGCCCACGAAACGCCTCCCTGCTCGTCGGGATCTCCGTAAGGGAATCGTATCTGGGAACGATGCGCCGGGAAAGGTGCCGTTCGGCGCCCGCGCCGGGATCCGCCTCGCAGCGTGCGGTGGTACCTTCCCGCCGGGCCGGTAGCTCAATTGGGAGAGCAGCGGGCTTTTAACCCGAAGGTCGTGGGTTCGATCCCCACCCGGCCCACCGTCGGAAACCCAGACATCATCGCACGGATGTTGTCTCCCGGTGCGGCGCGTCAGGTCGATTCCCCAGGGGAGGCCAGAGACGGCCGTGGGAAGGATGCAAGGAGGGTGTGACGGTGTGTCTGGTGTGTTGCCCGCCGGTGGTGCCATCCCACACTTTGGCTACTTCCTGGGGGCCGAGAGATTCCATATACGCGGGTGCCTCATGAACTCTCCTCTATCGGTCAGTGGTCTCGGCAGGAAACAGTTCACCGCGCTGTTGGCGGTTGTCATGACGTTGGGCGCTCTCGGCATCGATCTGATGCTCCCCGTGTTCGACGAGATCCGGGCGCACTTTGGACTGGCCGAGGATGCAACCGACATCGCTCAGATCGTCACCGTCTATTTCCTCGGCATGGCGTCAGGGCAGGTCCTCTACGGGCCGTTCGCCGATCATTTTGGGCGCCGGCCCGTCCTGTACGCCGGTTTGGCCATCTACACGACCGCCGCCGTTGGATCGGCGTTGGCGCCCACTGTGCCGTTGCTGCTCGTCAGCCGGTTCCTGTGGGGTGTTGGCGCGGCCGGGCCTCGAGTGGTCGCGGTGGCAGTCGTGCGCGACGTGTATGAAGGTGATGCCATGGCGCGTGCCATGTCATTCATCATGGCCGTGTTCGTCACCGTACCGATCTTCGCACCCAGCCTGGGGGCTGCCATCGCGGTGCTCGGTCCCTGGCAGCTCGTATTCTGGTTCTGTGCCGCATACGCCGTCGGCGTCGGCATCTGGTCCCTCCGTCTTTCCGAAACACTCGCCGATGAGAATCGGTGTGAGCTGCGGCTGCGCAGGATCCTCGACGCCACTCGTCAAATCGTCACCACCCGCCAGTCTCTCGGATACACCTTGGCCCTGGCTTTCCTGTTCGGTGGGTTCGCCTCATACCTGGCGAGTTCGGAGCTGATCGTGGGTGAGATCTACGGTCGTCCCGAGCTTTTTCCGTTCATATTCGGTGGCGCTGCCACGATGATGGGATCGGCGATGCTGTTCAACGCCAGATTCGTTGGCCGGCTGGGAGCCGTCACCATCGTGCGGGCCGCAGTGCGCGGGTACATGGCGCTTTCCATCGGGCTGTTGGTGTTCACTCTCCTGAACGGCGGGAAGCCACCTTTTTGGATCGCGATCGTGTGGGTCACCACCGTTTTGGTGATGCACGCCGCCATGATCCCCAACGTCAACACGATCGCCCTCAAACCGTTAGGCCACATCGCCGGGATGGCCTCGGCGGTGATCGGCACCATCTCATTGGCGGGTGGTGGCGTGCTCGGGACTCTCATCGACCGCAACCTGTCAACAACCATCACGCCGCTCGTCCTCGGATTCGCGGTCTATGGCCTAATCGCCGGCGGCTGGGTGGCGTGGGCAGAGCATGCTCGAAGGGCCGACGTCCCCGCCGTCTGACTACGACCACCAGAGTCACCAGGCCGGCTGGAGCTCTCACCCGGGCGAGCTCGCTGAGGATGGGCTTGGTGTATCGGTCTTCGGCGACCCGATGCAAGACTCATTCGCCGCTCTGGTGGGCGTCCTGGACGCTCCGACCGATGACGAAACCCCAACCGGCGACTTCCCCGATGGCCTGTGCTGTCAGGGTGCCACTGTGCGGATGGTCAGGTTCGGGAATCTGCACGTCTCTTCATCGACTCGCCCTAGGGCGGCGACGACGGTGCGACGCATTTGGCTCTGGATCCCGTTCGACTTCGACGGCACGGGCTCCGACGGTGTTGCCACTGCAGGAGGAATCACCCAGGGATCGAGCATCAGCGACCTCAGTGACGTTTACCGAGCAGACCTCAGCGGTGACTTCGAGGAAGCCTGCCACCAAGAGTGGATCTTCGATGTGAGGAGCACAGAGACAGGGACATGGGGTGCGCTCGGCGGCCCACGGGACGACGCTGGGCAATGTCACTTTCCTCTCGGCAGGAGGCCGGTCGATGTGCTGATCGCACACGGATCACCGTGGCTTCCACGGCCGCCTCGGGTTACGGTCGTGGATCGTGTCGGCGTGGAGGTGAGGATATGCGAGTCCAATCTGGACAGCTGGTGGCGTTGGGGTATGGGCGGTATGTGCGCTCCGACGAGGTGGTGGCGGTCGAACCGATCACTGAAGGCCGCGGGCCGGGCCGGCGGTCGCTGGTGTGGATCAGCGGACTGCCTGAGCCTCTGATCGCATCACGTGCGGAGGGGGCGGTGGTGGATGACCTGGTGACTCCTGCGGATGAGGCAGCTCGTGTCAAGGCGCAACGCGCCGTCCTTCGTCGCGTCCTGGGAGCCATGGAACAGGTGTCGCCCGGCGTGCGTCGAGTTCTGGGAGAGGAGACCGGCACCGACGTGGGTGAGTTGATAGTCGACGTGCGTCGGGTACTCGGCTAGACCGCCGCGGTTTCGGCGTCGCTCGAGTCCACCGCGAGCCAAGCCGCACAACCCGATGCCGCCGGCCACCCAGCCGCAGCCTTTCCGGTGCGACCGAGCCGCATCACATCCGGGAGGGTGCCTGGTCCGGCCACCAGATCAACCCGCGGTGATGCCTCCGTCGATCGGAAACGCTGCTCCGGTGATGAACGACGCATCGTCGGAAGCCAGGAAGAGCACCAACCGTGCCACTTCTTCGGGAGCCGCGATACGGCCCATGGGATGCTTCTCCTCAAAGAGGTGGCGCACCGCCGCTTCGCCTCCCATCTCGGCCATTTCCCCGCGCAGCATCGGCGTATAGACACTGCCCGGACATACCGCGTTGATGCGGATGCCGTTTCGGGCATGATCGAGCGCCATCGCCCTGGTGAGCTGCACGACGGCGCCCTTGGACGCCGAATAGGCGGCAGTTCCCGGCCCGCCCACCAGCCCGAAGTAGGAGGCGTTGTTGACGATGACGCCCCCGCCGTGCTCCACCATCACCGGCACGGCGAACTTCGACATGAGAAACGTTCCCCGCACGTTTACGGCGAAGGTGGCGTCCCACTCCTCGACGGTCGTCTGCGGAGCCGACTTCTCCCGGAATACGATGCCGGCGTTGTTGAACAGGACGTCGAGGCCGCCCAGCCTGTCGACACACACCGCTACTGCGCCTTCACAGTCGCCGGGGTCGGTGACGTCACACCGGACAGCCAACGCCCGGCCGCCGTCGGCTTCGATGGTCGAAGCCACCGATGTCGAGCGGGCCATGTCTCTCCCGGCGACCGCCACCCGGGCACCTTCGGCGGCGAAGGCACGGGAGGTGGCCTCGCCGATGCCGGAGTTGCCTCCTGTGATGAGAACGATCTTGTCGACGAAACGCATCGATAACCCCTACCTCGCCGTATAACCGGCGTCGACGGTGACCAGCGAACCGGTCATGTAGCTGGCTTCGTCGGAAGCGAGGAATGCCACCACGGCCGCCACCTCCTCCGGATCCCCGAGGCGGCCCATGGGGACTGCTTCGTCGGCCAGTCGCTGCAGTTCCTCCTCTGTGGGGGGGGTGGGTCGTTGCGACGACAGCATCGGGGTGCGGATCTCCCCCGGGCACACCGCGTTGACCCGGATGCCGTCGCGGGAATGCTCCAGCGCCATCGACTTGGTGAGTTGATGGACCGCACCCTTGGTGGCGGCATAGGCGGCGTGACCCGCGGAACCAACGTCACCCCAGATGGAACCGAAGTTGACTATGGCCCCGCCACCTTGCGGTGACATGACCGCCACCGCGGCCCGGCTCATATAGAACACTCCGTCCACGTTGACCGCGAAGATGCGGCGCCAGTCGGCGTCGCTGGTGGCGCAGGCGGGAGCCCTCACGATGATGCCGGCGGCGTTGACGAGCACATCGAGACGGCCGTAGCGGTCGACGGTGGTGGCGACAGCCTCCTCACAGAAGCCGGGCTGCGAAACGTCTCCAACGATGGGGGAGTCCGCCGCGGCCTCTGCTGCGACTGCGGCCGCGCCGGGGGAGTCGCGGTCGACGATGACCACGTTCGCCCCCCGCGACGCCAGCAGGCGTGCACTGGCTGCACCCATCCCCGACGCACCCCCGGTAACGATCACAGTTTTTCCGTCAAATCCGCCCGCTCGAAGCCTCCCAGACGCGCTGAGTCAGCTTATACGGTGGCCGCATCCGCCCTCAGATCGGAAATACATCGGCAACTTGCGGTGTAGAGAAGACAGTGAGTTACCGCCCGGCGGCCTCCCTGGCCGCGTTGAGCCTGGTAGTCGCCGCCTGCACCTCGTCGGGTGGTGGCACAGACGCCACGTCGCCTGTCGTCACCACGGCGACGTCGACCACCACCTCTGTCCCCGCCGATCCGGGGCTTCTCGCCGTCGTCGATGGCACCACCATCGTCACGATGGCACCCGACGGCTCGGGTCGTGCCACCGTCGCCGCGGGCGATGCCAACACACAGCCGGTGTGGTCGCCCGACGGCAACCGTCTCGCATGGGCCTTTGCCGCCGACGGGCGGGCCGGGGTGGCAATCTCCGACGGCCCCACCGTCGACCTGGGAACGCTGCCCTTCTACCTGTCGTGGGCGCCGGACGGAACCCGAGTTGCATATCTGATCCCTTCGCTGCAGGGCGGCATCGAATTCGGACTGGTGGATGCCGCCAGCGGTGAAATCAGCGACCGGGATACCGGACAGCCCTACTACTTCTCGTGGGCACCCGACGGATCCGCCATGCTGCGCCACGTCGGCAACACGCTGACCGAAACCGGCCTCGCCCCACAGGGAACCCAACTGGGACGCCCGGCTGCTTTCCAGGCACCTTCATGGGTGGGTGACATTCAACTGTTCGCCATCACCGACACCGACGGCGACCGGCTCATTCTCCGCCACATCAGCGACGGCACCCGTGAGGAGATCGGCAGACTCGACGGGTTCTCACTGTTCGCATTGGCTCCGGACGGGCGGCGAGCAGCCTGGTTGGACGCGAGGGGCGGAACGCCGGCGGTAGCCGCCGTGCAACGTGCCCAGAGCACCGGTCCGGCCTTGAAGATCCTCGATATCGAAGCGGGCACCACCGTCACCCTGGACTCCGCCATCGCCTTCTTCTGGAACCGTCAGGGCACCCGACTCCTCTATCTGACTCCAGCAGAAGCCACGACTCTGCAGTGGCACGTATGGAGCAGCGACGCCACCGCAGATCTCGACATCTTCGAGCCCAGCGCCACACTGGCCCGTGAATACCTGCCGTTCTTCGACCAGTTTGCCCAGAGCCACAATCTGTGGAGCCGCGACGGTGAAGCTTTCTTGTTCGCCGGTACCGTCGCCGGCAAAGCCGGCATTTGGATTCGCCACCTCGCCGACGGGTCTGCCACCTGGGTGGCGGCCGGCGAGGCCGCCGTCTGGTCCTAGCGCCTAGTCGTCACCACCGCCCCCGCCGGTACCGAAGGTGGCCTCGAAACCGCGGATCAGCTCCTCCTGTTCGGATGTACTGAGACGGGCGCTGGGATGGGTCACCTCGTAGTAGAAGGGGGGCATCGAGCCGTTGCGCACCGTCTTCGCCGACTCATGGCCCTCCTTGGGACGCCGATCCCACTCTGAATAGTTGAGTTCGTGTCTCCCCTTGTCGACATGGGACTGCACCGACCACGACACCGGAGCAACGTACGAATACCACGGCCAGTCCACCTCATTGCTGTGACAGTCGAAACAGGCGCGCTGCGCCAGCTCCCGAGTGCGGGGACTGTCCCATTGCGGCTCGCCGGTGACTGCAGCCAGAGAATGGTCCCGCCCGTAAGGCACCAGTTGGATCAGAAGGCCCACCACGACTGCGGACGTCACCACGCTGAACACTGTCCGTAGCCACAGCCGGTCGGAGGTGCGCCGCGCCCTACGGCGGTCCATCCACCATGCACCGGCGACGACAAGCAACAGCGGCGGGACACTGAACCCGGGAACCAGCCCGAACAGTCCCGCTGCCAGGGCAATCACTGCGATGAGAATCACCGCCAACACGGCCCAAGGCGTCAGGTTGCGCAGGTGGAAGTCTGCGGGCAACAGATCCTCCAACTTCGTGCGGATCGACACAGCGGCCCCTCTCTAGTCGCCTCGGCCGGGAAGACCGGCAACCGCTTGACTCTAACCCTGCTGCGGTCGCGCAGAATGCGCATCACGCAGGTATGCGTGACCGGTGTGCATCAAAGCGGTGAAAGCGTCCTCGTCTCCGGCCTTCACCACCGCTCGCAGTCGCTCCACGGCGTGCACAAGCGCATCCAAAGACGCGGCGCCGTGCTCGTTGAGGGACTGGATCTCGAAATACAGCGACGGGTTCTCCTCCGCCACTGCGGCAGCCACCGCCAGCTGGGAGTCAAAGGTGGTGCTGGACAGCTCGGCGAGCTGGGAGGCCGGCTCCCCGCTGTCTGCCAGCGCGGTGACAAAAGCGATGTTGAGGGCATGAGACAGTCCGAGGATGTAGGCGACGAGGCGATCATGGGAGTCGAGATCCATTTCCACCTGAATCGCCATGGTTGCCGCGAACAGGTCTCTGGCGGCGGCGGTGGCCTCCGCTACACCGACATCGACAAACACGACATGACGGCCTGACAACAGCTCGGAGTCCGGACCGAACATGGGATGAATCGACGTCACCTGCGCTCCCGCCGCCGCCAGAGCAGCCAGCCCGGAGCGGAGGGGTGACTTGAGAGAACCGATGTCGAAGATGAGACCCGACGGTGGGTCGGCAGCCATCTCCGCCAGGATCGTTGCCGACCTGCGCAGCGGGGCGGCCACCACGGTGACGTCGGGATTCGGAGCCGCGTCCTGCCACCGGGAGACCGCCGGCGCGCCGCCACGGGGATCAGCGACTTCGACGGTGAAGCCCTGCGAAGTGAGGAACCGTCCGAACCAGCCTCCCATGTTGCCGGCACCGCCGACGATGAGGGCCCTGAGGCCGCTACCGCCGGCCGTCGCCTGCACCCTGTCCTGTTCCTGCACGGTGAGCGAGGACCGCACGAGCAGCACCATCAGCTCCTCCGCCAGATCGGGGGTGAGCCCGGCAGCAGCGGCGATACGGCGTGCCCGGCCCACCACCTCCTTCTCCTGGGCAAAGTCGCGAATCGGCGCCCCCGACTGCAGCTTGTGCTGGCCGAGGCTGACTGCGAGACGTCGCCGTTTCGCCACCAGGCTGAGTATCTGCTGGTCGAGGCCGGCCATCTCTTCTCGCAACCGGCTCGTCTCGGGGTGGTCCATACATGGAGGGTAAGCTCACCGCCGCGGCCAACAGGGCCATACTCGCCGTAATGAGCCAATCGCCCGACCTGGGTCCCCGGCAGAGGGCACAGAGCCTGGACCGTCTCAACACCGAGCCTTTCGACATCATCGTCGTCGGAGGTGGTGCCACCGGAGCCGGATGCGCACTCGATGCCGCCACCAGGGGTCTGCGGGTAGCACTCGTGGAGCAGAGAGACTGGGCCGCGGGAACTTCAAGCCGGTCGTCGAAGCTCATCCACGGCGGCTTGAGATACCTGGAACAACTCGAATTCCGTCTCGTCTGGGAGGCACTCCGCGAACGAGGGCTGATGGGGCACAGGCTCGCCCCCCCCCTCCCGGCGCCCCCCCCCCCCCACCCCCCCCACCAC
>CAZIEQ010000067.1:0-10358 GCA_964538725.1 uncultured Acidimicrobiia bacterium
CAACACCCGCGACATGCGCAACGTTGTCTGCCGCGCGGCGCCGATGGGTGTGGGTGGGACTGTTGCGTTGTTGGATCATCGACCGCGTTGCCGGTCGATGAGAGTCGACCATTCGGGTCAGATCGTTTCGATGAGTTCGTCGAATGCTGCAGCGACTCTCAGATGTTGGTGTCTGGTTTCCGTGCCGAGTTCATAGTGACCGCGTCTCAGGTTCTGGATGAAGGCGTGACCGCGGATCACGACCGAGGCGGTCCGGTCGGTCTTCAGGCCTCGCATCGGTCTCAGCCGCGCCTTGAGTCGACCGTGATCGCACTCGACGCGATTGTTGGCGTATTGCTCGGTGTTGTGGAACGCCTTCGGAATGAGTTCTTCGATGACGGTCTCGAGCGCTTGGGCCAGATCGGTGATCACTTCGTCTGGTTCTCCATGGGCAAGGAGCGCTCCTCGGAAGAACTTCCGCGCTGCGTTGAGGTCGCGTCGACGGGAAACGTACACGTCGATGACGTGGCCGTGCTCATCAACGGGCCGGTAGACGTACCGCCAGACACCGGCCACCTTGACATAGGTCTCATCTACGAACCAGCGACAACCAACCGCGTGGCGACGCGGTCGTGCAGCGTCGATCAGCAGGGGAGTGAAGCGTCGCACCCAGCGGAGAATGGTCACGTGATCGACCTCGATGCCCCGCTCGGCAAGTAGTTCCTCGACGTCACGGTATGAGAGTCCGAATCGGAGATACCAGCGGACAGCCAGCATGATGACATCGGGTGGGAACCGGTAGCCAACAAACGCGGAACGATCCTCTGGCGGTGACTGATTGCGCTGGTGGCTCATCTCGACACCCTCGCCAGTGATCGAGCCGATCCCTCAACGCAACAGTGCCCGCGGGAGCGTCTTCGAGCCTGGCCAGAGGTCCCTGCGACCCGTGCGTCGGATCACCGCCTGCGCAGAATCACGAAGGATCGCGGCCAAGACGCCTGGGGAACCCGACTACGCGCCGCCCAGGCGCGGGCATGCGCATCCGGAAATGGCGAACCGGCGTGTAATGGTGACCTAAACTTCGCCACGAACAGCACGACGACCTGGCAACGACCCCATCCCGACTCACACCGCGGGTGAACTCGACGAGGTGACATGACCGCAGCACAGTTCGAGGTGGACACCGACACCGAGGTGTTCGATCGGGACGGCACGACCGTCGTCGGCGTCATTCGCGCCGGCACGCGTTATGAGGCCGAGACCGTCGACGAGCACTGGCTCAGGATGCGTGCCCCTGATGGTTCGCCCGGTTACGTGCGGGCGGATCACGTGCGGCTTTCGATGCGCGAGCCGCTCTCGACGCCGGCGGTGGCGACGCCCCCACCAAGTTCTTCCGCGGCCCCGGAGGCCGGTGGCGTCGCACCGTCTCCGTCCGTGCATGGACCCCCAGAGGGGGCGCCCACCGGGACCCGGCGCCGGCGTTGGATTCTTGTACTCGCTGCAGCACTCGTCGCCGGAGCGGTGGCCTTCGTTGTGCTGCGGACGCCCGAATCCGATGGGGATGCATCGGCCACTCGGACAGTTGTCCTCGACCGAGCGCTGGCTCGCGATCTCGACGACGACGTCGCTCCCGAGCTCGACCGGCGGGTTGATGCTCAGGAGCTTCCGGCCTCCAGACTTGTCTGTGACCTCGGCGTGGCCTCCCCCGATGCTGCCGTTTACGAGGGCACCTTCGACGTCGGTGATGTCTTCGGGGGGACCGAGAATGCAACCGTGACGTGCAACGTCTTGAGGTTGGAGGTCATCGGCAACGACGTCGCCGCCCTCTCCGGACACTTCGTGGTCGAAGGCTTCCCATCCGAAGTCAACGTGAGCGACCAGAACCGCGTTGTCGGTACTCGATGCAGATCTGATGTCGCCAACTCATTCGAGCTGTCGGCCGTGCTGGTCGCCGCTGAGCGGGTCGAAGTGGGAATTGACGTCTTCCAGACATTGGGGATACCTACGACGCCGGAGCCTGCCTGTAACCCCGAATTGGGCCGCGAGTACCGAGTTTCCTGGGAGGCCTCGGTGGTGTGGGACGAATTCACCGCGATTCTCGACTTCACCGATTCATCTGGTGTCGAGGTCTCGAGCATGATCCTCGGTCGAGTCGATCCGTAGTCGATCGACGCCACACCTGCGTTTGCGAGCCTTCCTGGAGACATGAGAGACTTCCGACCATGACTTTGAGCGGCATCGCGACAGTGCTCGCTCTGGGAGCCGCGGGACTGGGGATAGTTCTGGCGCTTCGAGGGGCCGGTCGCAGTGTGAAGGTGCGACCGATGCTCGAGTTCGTGCGCATCGCGCTAGGAGTCGGAGGTGTGGCGGCTCTGGCGGTCATCGGTGGTGTCACCACCGAGCCGGCAGTTGCCGCGGTGGCGATCATCTGCGGCGGTGCGCTCGGGTTCGCCCAAGGTCGCGGCGTCGAGGTCACCGTGCGAGAGGGTGTTCGCTACGCCACGCGGTCACCGTTCGGAATCGCGGTGTACCTGGCCAGCCTGGCCGCGACACAGTTGGCAGGCTTGGTCAACCGCACCGATGCCGTGCGCCTGGGGCAGGCCGTTGCCTTGGGTGGCGTCGCTGTGGTGGCTGGCCTGGTTGCCGGCCGCGAGTCTGGGCCCTCGGCACCGACCGACTCACGATTGCCGGGGCGAGTCGCGACCGGACTCGTCGTCTTGGCCATCGGCGGAGGCGCCGTATTGGGGCCACTCGTCGACTCGGGCGCCGCACAGGACATCAGTCTTTGCGACCTACTGCCTTCCGTGCCGGAGCTCACCGTGTCTGCCCAATCGGAGACCGGGTGTCAGCTCGGTCGCGGGCCCGATCGCGAGATCATGTACGCCTTGGTAATACGGGTCGCCTCACCCGACGAGGCTCGCACCCAGTTCTCCAACAATGTTGCGTCGACCTGGATGCCGCTGGATCTCGGTGATGCCAGTGGGCGACTCGACAGCTACAATGATCGCGCCGGCAACTACGACGTCTCCTATTTTTGGATACGCGCCAATCTGATGGCGTTGCTGACCGTCTACGATGTGGCCGACCCCTCCGAGGCAGACGTGGTGGCTCGGGCCATGGACGACCGCATGGCGGTGTTCTCATCCGGCTTTGCCGCGACAGGCGATGACCCGGAAGCAGCGCCGTGCTCGATGGACGGTGAGGGGAATTGCATCACCGACGATGCTCCGACCGAGGACGCTCTGGTCGAACGAGACGATGGTGACGATGGTGCTGGTGAGGAAGCGCCGGGCGAAGCCCGCGACGAAGACGAGATCACGGACGAGGAGGCGACGGCACAGGCGGTGGCCACGGTCCTGGTGGCATTGTCGATGGGAGCGATCTCCGTCCTCGAGGCCACCGAGATGCTGACTGAACTTCTTCCGGGCCGACCGGATGTGGTCGAGTCTCTCCTCGGAACGAGCCTGCCCCAACCGGGAACCTCGGACGCCGCGCCGACGACCGTCTTCGAGGGACTGGAGAAGAGCCCGCCCGGTCGCTCGATCCCGCCAGACAGCGTGCTGATCGATCTCGATGGTGACGGCCGGCCCGACGGCGCCATTTGGGACGACGATGGCGACGGGCAGGCCGACATGCTCGGTCGCGACCCCGACGGCGACGGCTTCACCGACCCAATTCCCGCCGAGTCTGTCCCGCAGTCGACGTTTGAACCGGTTGACCCCAAGGGGCCGCCGGGGTCGCAGCCCCCGAGGGAGGAGTTCGGTCCGCGCGACACTACGGGGGACGGACAGCCGGACTCGGCCCGGATGGATCTCGACGGCGACGGCGACGCCGAGACGACGTTCAAGGACGAGGACGGCGACGGTGTCGCCGACCGGATGGAGGTCGACGCTGATGGTGACGGGGTTCCAGAGTCGACCGAGTGGGCCGACGGCCGCCAGACCACAGAGGCGGTGTCGGAGCCGGGCGAGGTGGGTATGGGGGAAAGGGAACCCGGCGGCGAAGCCGGAGACCCGAGCACTGCGGGGACGGAGCCCGAGGAGACCAGCTCGGGTCAGGAACCCGGCTCGGGCGAAGACGGGTCCGTGGAGCAACACGATGGCGGCGAAGGCGACGATGCCGGCGCCCAGGGAGGCGCCGAACTACCGGGACTGCAGGTGAGCGAGCAGGAGATTGCCGACATCTACGAGCGGGGTCTGGCCGGCGGTCGATCGCTCGATGACCTGCGCGAGGATGTTGCCGGGCTCGACCGCGCTCGCGGCGGGACCGGAGATGTGGGCAACCCACTCGGTCTCGAGATGCAGCCCACCGACAGGGGAGACCTGCCGCTCACGGTCGGCGAGCTCGCCGACTACCGACGCGCCCAACGAGAACTCTCAGGCCTCCTCGCCCAGCGGGGCAGGTTGGACCAGGAGTGGCAGGGTCATCTCGAGCGGTTCGCGCAGTGGCGAGAACGCAATCCGGTTCAGGCGGCGCTCGATGTCTGGGACGCGGAGACGAGTTTCCAAGAACGGATCGACCAGCACGAGGCCTGGATCGACACGTGGAAGGAGTGGGAACGGGGCAACCGTTGGCGCACCGCTCCCGACGGTTCCTCGTTCAACGAGTGGCACCACTCGGCGGAGAGCAGCGGTGGCGACAACCTCGGCGTGGACGAGATCGCCCGCCATCGCCGTGCGATCGACAGTATCGAACGCAGCCGGGTCGACTATATGGAGGCAGCGCGCGACCGGCCGTCCGCATCCGAGGAAGGGCGGGCGCTCGACGCCGCTCAGCGTGAGTTGCTCGACAGCCGGCGAGCGCTCGCCGGTGAGATCAACGCGGCCAGGGCGAAAGTCGAGCGTTACCACTCGTATGGAGCGGGGCGGCCGCTGCCCGCGTTGTGAAGCGGGAGGCGCCACGAGCGCTTGAATACACTGCTTCTGAAGAACACGGCCCGACGCCGACCGCGACGGACCGATCGACGGGGTGTGGGGGGCTGAATAATGATTCTGGTGGGCGTTGCGGTGGTTTCGTGGCGTCTGGAAGGGTCCGGTCGGTTGGCTCTGTGGGTGCCTGTCGCTTTTGGGTTTGCTTGTTTTCGAGTTGTCTGTCGGTCGGATCTTTCTGCCGTGGTGTGGCTCGAAAGAGGCGAGAGCACATCGACCCGAATCAGGAGTGTCCGCCACGGTCAAACACCAAACCGGAGGCGTTCAGATGACCATCATGATCGGTATCGATCCCCGCAAGGCAACCCACACTGCGGTTGCTGTTGACGGAAAGGAGGTAGTACTCGGCGAGTTCAAAGTCTCGGCATCGAAGGCTGAGGTCCAGCTGCTGTGCGAGTGGGCGGACGGGTTCGAGAAGCGGGAATGGGCGGTCGAATCAGCGAACGGGCTCGGCTACCTGTTTGCACGCCAGCTTGTCGCTGCCGGTGAGACCGTGCTCGATGTTTCCCCGATGCTGGCTTCTCGGGTCCGGGTGTTGGGATCGGGCCGGTCAAACAAGAATGACCCCAACGACGCCTGTGGGGGCCGAATACTCGTCCGTGTGCTGTGACCTGATTTCCTAAGGGTTGTCAACGGGCGGCTGTTCACGGTGGGTGGGCGCGTCGGGTGCGGCCGGTGTCGGCTTCGAAGTGGTCGAGCGCTGGTTGTCGGGGTGGGTGTCAGGTGGGGTTGAGTCGGCCTCGTCGACTGTGGCCGCGGGTGCGGGCCCGGATCTGGTCGGGTACGGCGAGCTCGCCGGCGAGGCGGGCTGCGTCGGCCAGCGTGAGCGGGGTCCCGTCGAGGTCGCGGGGTTCGTAGGGTTGCCCGCTGGTGGCGATAGCCCAGGCCCGACAGGCGAGCTTTCGAGCAACGGCGGTGTTGGCCGAGATGTGGTTGTGTCCTCGTTCGGTCATGAGTCGCCGGTAGTGGGCGGCGAGTTGAGGGTCTCGTCGTCGGGCGACGTTGGCGGCCTGGTAGAGAGCGAGGCGCAGCTCGGCGGGTCCTTGTTTGGTGATCCGCCTCGACGGGGATTCGCTGAGACCCGAGGACCGCATCGAGGGGTTCAGGCCGGCGTGAGCGGTGGCTGCTTTGGCCGTTTCGAGGTGGGTGGCGTCGCCCCACCAACCCCTGATCGTTGAGGCACATATCGGGCCGAGCCCAGGGATGGAGGTCAACACGTCGTCGGGCCAGTGCTGTTGCCGCAACCTCAGCGCTTGGTCGGTGGCTCGTTGGTGTCGCCGATCAGCAGTGTTGATGTCGCCGAGCATCTCGGCAAGTTCCCAGCAGAGGCCGTCAAGATCGAGGCGCCCGCGCCAGAACGTCGCCCACCCGGCCGCAGACCCGATCTCGTCGAATCTGTCGATGAACTGGCTGCCGTGATCGCGTACGAGAGCCCGAGCACCGTCGAGCTGGTCGGAGTGGGCGAGGAACGGGTTGCGGGCGGCTTGGGAGTGAAGGAACTTGGGACAGGTCATCTCTCTTCGGTTCGGAGACGGGTCGATGCCGGTGTCGGTAAGGGTTTGTCAGACGGTCGTCCAGCCGATTGTGTGGCCGAGGCCGACGGGGGAGGGCAGCGGCGACCGCGCTGAGAACGGTCGTGTCGTCGTGATTGATGTCTGGTCGGTCGACTTGGCGGCGAAGTACCGTGAGTTGGTGGCGTAGAACGATGACCTCGAGGTCTTTGGAGCGTCCAGAACGAACTACGAGCCAGGCCAGAGCGGTCAGGAAGTGGTGGAGGATACGAAAGGCAAGGAACCAGGATCGCGGCATCGGCCTGGTCAACGCCCACGCGTCACTTTCCGGTCAGCACACGCTCAGGCTTTGATGGCGAGATCAATGACGACCAGCGTTGCGGTGACGATGGTGAAACCTCCGTTGAGTCGCAGCGTCAACGGCTCAAACCGAGGATGCGGCGAGCACCGTTGGCGACGACGGCGAATATGAACGCCCCGGCGATCAGGTCAGGGATCGCGGAGTCGAAGACGATGACTCCGATGGCCGCGGCGATGACGAGGGCGTTGACCTTGATGTCGTTCGCAGTGAAGATCCAGCTGGCTTGGAGGTGGACCTCACCGGACCGAACCTGGTGCAAGACGACGAGGGTGACGATGTTGCTGGCGAGTGCGAGTGCGGACCACACTGGTCAGGATGGATCGGATACTGGTGTTCGGCCGAGGTGGTGCGGGGAAGTCGGTGTTTGCTCGCGCGCTCGGGGCCAGAGTCGGTGCCGAGGTCATCGAGCTCGACAGGCTGTTCTGGAGCGACAGCCTCGAGCCCTTGACAGCTGAGGCCTGGGCCGAGCGGCAAGCGTCTCTGGCCGCGGAACCTCGCTGGGTCATGGATGGAGACCTCGGACCCTACGACGTTCTCGAACCTCGCCTTCGACGCGCCGACACCGTGGTCGTGCTCGACCTGCCGCTTTGGCTCTGTGTCTGGCGGGCGTGGCGACGCGGGCGCGAACGCAGCGACTTCTGGGCCTGGACTCTGCGTTGGCGACGGGCGTGCCAGCCAAAGGTCCTCCGGGCTGTCGGCGATACCGCTCCTGAAGCCGACCTCGTCGTGCTCACCGACCGCGGCGCCGTCGAGCGGTGGCTGTCGAACCTCGACTCGTAGCGAACTCATCCGCCCAGATCTACCAAGCGAACGAGGGCAGCGACCCGCTCGGAAACGGCACGTACGAGAGGGCGCAGCCGCTCGAGAAACGTTTGCCTGACCGGATCAGGCTCGGTAGATGCGCACGCCGTTGGCGTGTCCGGCCAGGGCTGCCAGGTCTTTGGGGTCGCTGGTCAAGATAGCGCCGCCGGGTTCGGCGATCGCTACGACGATGGCATCGACAGCGGAGCCCTGGCGAGCCAGGGCGCGTAGTGCGCCGGCGCGGCGGGCGAGGTGTTGGGGGAGGTCCTCGATGATGTCGCAGGTCTTGAGGAACCGGTTGATGTTGGCGTCGTGGTGTTGGCGGCCGCTGATCGACTCGGCAAGCACGACCGATGGCACCAGCGGCGGCCAGAGTCCCTGGCTTTCGAACGCGGCGATCATCGCCGCGCTATCGGGGCGGCGTCGAGCGAGGCGGCTCACGCCACCGGAATCGAGGATCAGCACGCGTTCAGCGCGCAGTGGTGGCGACGGTTGGCAGCTCGTTGTTGATGCGCTGGGCGAGTTGGGTGGCTTTGGCCACAGCAGCGGCCGACGGTGTGCCGACTTCGTCGATCAGGTCGGCAAGGTACCGGTCGGTTTCTTCGAGGAGTGCCTGGCGGCGGAGCTCGGCGCGGACTGCTTCTTGGAGGAGCTCTGAGGCTGGCAGTTCGCGGTCTTTCACGGCTGCGTAGAGTTCGTCTGGGAGGTAGACCTGCATCCTGGGCATACGCCTACTATACACACTCAACAGGAGGGTGGTGGGTTGGTGTGGTGTGTCGCTTTGCTAACGGATTGCTAACGGCAGCCCCCGGCAAGGAGTGGAATCGAGCGGCAACCGGCGGGGGAGTGGTCGACGGAAACGCCGTGAGTCAGCGGTTTCTGCCGCTCTTTGCCGCTGGGCGCCACTTGGCAGGCGGTCGTTCCAGTCCCCCCTCCGACACGTTTGGTATAAGCCCTGGTCAGAGCGTTTTGGCTCCCGGGGTGTCGGAGGTGGGACCTTCCGACGGGGGAGCGCTGCAAGGCTCTGACCTGGGGGTTCGTCGTATCGAGGGCCGCAGGGGCTGATGTCCCACGCCCTTTTCGAGTGGCCGCGTTTGTCCTGGTCAGGGGCCTGAAACGGCGAGGGGTGTCGCGGCTGCAAGTGTTTTGCTAGTGCCCGCTCGCCGGCGGGCTTTTCTGCGGGCCGGGAGCAGGTGTGCCGTCGTGACGCGCTGGGAATTCCAAGTTGGTCCCACACCGGCAGCTTGCGCAGCCCGTGTCGCGTACGGCGGCGAAGACCCCCCCGGCAAGCCACGCAACCTGTTGCCTCCAGGCGCGGCAGACCCATCGCTGGGCGCTGCTAAGGGTCGCCCTGTTCTGGAGTGATCGGGCTGCCCGTCGAGTCGTCGACGGTGGAGCGGGGCCCGAGCGGATCTTCAAGGAGGATGCTCTGCACGTCTGCGCAATCGCCTCGACGCTCGCCGCGGACCTCGAATCGAAGTCGATCGAGTCGCTGTTTGATTCGATGAGCGTGACTCTCGCTTCGGGCGAGCAGTGAAGGCCGACCTGGAGCGTCCGCCCGTCTTCGAGAACGCGGACCTCATCGATCAACGTGGATCGCCACTCGTCGCTATCCTCGCTGCACCCGCTGATGAGCGCCGCGAGAACGATGAGACCAGCGACCCGCATCGCGGAAACGTACCAGACCGACTCTCGGTCGCTCAGGAACGGCACGCGTGGGCAGCATGGCTGGCGAGGCGGGACTCTCCACCTTCGACGTCGACACCCGAAGCATCGGTCGTGGTAGTTCTGGATTGCTTGCACTGCGGCCAATGTCAAGGTATCTTGACAGCATGTCTGTGATCGACTCGACCGCGCTTCCCGGGGCGCCGCTGGAAGCGTTGCGCGAGCTCGCCCGAACTGAGGCGGAGCTCGACGATATTCGACGTCACCAAGTTGCTGAGGCTCGCCGGGCTGGCGCGACGTGGGACCAGATCGGCGAGGCGCTAGGGATGAGTCGCCAGGGTGCGTGGGAGTATTTCGCCAAGCGTGCCCAAGATCGTCTCGCTGAGTCAGCGGCAGTGAACGAGGACCTCTCGGAGGAGGAGGCGATGCAGCTCGCGGTCGAGGAAGTGCGGGCCGTTCGACGGGAGCGCCGGGCCGACCGGTGATTCGCGTCGTTGTCGACGCGAACGTGTTGGTGTCGGCTGTCATCAGCGCGGGACCGTCGCATCGGATCGTGTCAGCTGCGTTCATGGCCGAGGGTGTGACTGCGATCGTGTGCCCGGCGCTTCTCGCTGAGGTATCGAGTGTGCTGGACCGACCTCGGATTCAGAAGCGGCTGCCCGCCGATCGCGCTGCGGCATTTCTCGATGACCTCGTCACGCTTCTCGAGGTGGTGGCAGACCCGATCAACGTGGAGCCGGTGACACGAGACCCGAAGGACGACTACCTGGTTGCGTTAGCTGTGGAGCACGGCGTGGACTTCATCGTTTCGGGTGACAAAGACCTTCTCGAATGGGAGGAACAGTCGCCGCGAGTCATGGCCCCGGCGGCGTTCTGGAACCTCCTCGAGTCCGACGATCGCTGAACGGCAGGGGTGTCGCGGTGCTAATGCTCTGCTAATGGCATCCAGCGTCCTGGAGCGGTAACGAGCGGTAGCGAGCGTTTTCGGGGGTCGCCAAATGCCGCTGTAGGACGCTGGTTACCGCAGGACGACGCCAGATGCGCGGTGGGAGAGGTGAGTTCAAGTCCCCCCTCCGACACACTCGCTAGTACACGCGCCGGTCCGGTCGACGG
>CAZIEQ010000068.1:0-10021 GCA_964538725.1 uncultured Acidimicrobiia bacterium
GGCGGGTCACCGCGGCCCGCACCCACGCCGGGCGGGAACACACCCGCCGGGCCGCCGCTTCGGAGGCGACGACCAGGGCGGCGGCACCGTCGGACTGGGGGCACATGTCGAGCAGGTGCAGCGGATGGGCCAGCATGCGGGACCGGAGAACATCGTCGACTGTGATGTCGGGCATCCGAAGATGGGCGTTGGGGTTGCGGGCCGCGTTGCGCCGCGCCTTCACCGCCACCATCGCCGCCTGCTCCTGGGTGACGCCCCGGCGCGCCATGTATTGGGATGTGGAGAGGGCAAAGTTGCCCAGCGCCCCCGACGCCACCGCCCGGTCCCAGAACGGGTCGGTGAGCGCCATTCCCGTCTGGGTGTGGCCTTCGGAGTGTTTCTCGTAGCCGACGACCAGGACGGTGTCGTAGGCACCGGAGGCCGCCTGGTGGAAACCGGCGATGCATGCACTGGTGCCCGAGGTGCCGCCGGTCGCCACCTTGAGGCACGGCTTCGCGGTGGCGAACGCTCCCGCACCCACCCAGAGCTCGGGGTAGGCGCGGCCTTCGAACAGCTCCATGCTGGAGATCACCACCGCGTCGATGCCGTCGGGGCCCAGCCCGGCGTCGTCGAGAGCGTGCTGCGCCGCCTCCCGCACCAGTTCCGGCTGGGAGGCGTCGCGCCGTGCCTTGGCGTGTTCGGTCTGCCCGGTGCCGACCACCGCCACCGGCCTCATGGTGCTTCCATCACCATCACCGCCTGGCCCTGGCCGGCGGGGCCCCAGGTGCCGTGAGCGAGCGCCCGGCGCGCCCTGCCTGCGGTGGTTGCTTCGGCGGCGGCGATGAGGCGGGAGAGGCCGGCGGCGACCGGGGCCGTCCCGGTGAACAGGCCGCCCCGGGGGGAGACGGCGGTGCCGTCACCGATGCCGGCGGCGGCGGTGAACAGCTCTTCCTCATGGGGGAACAGGCAGGAAGGCTCGGCGACGTCGAAGGTGGCGGAAGGGTCGCCGACGGCGCCTTCGGCGTAGGCGCGGCGGCATGCCCTCTCCAAACCCTCCCATCTGTTCAGCTCGCGCTCACCCGGATGATGCGGAGACAGATCGTGTCCGGCGCCGGTGATGACGGCCCCGCCGCCTGCAGCGCCCAACACGATCGCGCATGCAGAGTCACCCAGCGGGGCGCACATCCCCGAGCGGAGGGGGGAGGCGACGATCGGGGAGGCGAGGATGTTGCTTGCATCGCAAGGAGGGGCTATCGCGTCCCGGGTACCGGCCCGTCTTCTTCGTGCAACCAGCTCCGCCCAGCGTCGTTCGGCGCCGGCGTCGCCTGCCGCCACCACGGCGGCCTGCAGGCCGGCGACGACGAGAAAGTCGACCCCCAGGGGCTGGAGTGAGATGGGATCCATCGCCCAGGCGGTCAGGTCCCAATGGGGTGCCATCGACGCCTTGCCGTGGGCCACCACCAGCACCCGGCGGTATGCCCCCGCCCGTATCTGATGAACCGCATGGACCGCGGCCGCCAGCCCGTCGGCGGCGATGCGGGTCTCCGGCTTCATCACCGCCCCCACCACCTCTGCGACCGCGATGTTGGATGCGGTCAAACCGTCGAACAGGTCCACCGAGGCGGTGACCACCGCATCGATGGCGTCCCAGCCCAACGAGGCGGAATCGAGTGAGGCTTCGACGGCCGCCAGCACCATCTCGGGAATCGAGCGCAGATCCTCGGCGACGGGGCCGGTGCCGCCCCAGCCGAGGACGGCGACCCTCCCGCCGGCGGGTCGATGAGCCACACCGAAACCATATTCGAGTATTGCTTGATTCTCAAGTGATGCTCAATAGACATCGGCCGTCGAACTTGGAGTCATTCTCCCGGCCGCCGGTTCCCCGGGTCTATGCCGGCCGGTGAGTCAGGACGCGGTTGCGGACCCAGAAGTGGTCGATGACCTCTCCGCCGGCCGAACGGGCGGTGACCTCGAGCGCGTCGCCGAAGGAGGTGACGACGAGGAAGTGGTTATCGGTGTCGTTCCACGCCACCGGGCCGGCGGTCCCTTGGGGGCACGCGGTTACCGGATACAGCGGGCTTCCGCCCCCGCCGGTGACGACGTAGGCGGCGCCGCCGGGTTCGAAATGCTGGTAGTTGTGGTCGTGGCCGTTGAGGATCAGGTCGGCGCCGTATCTGTCGAACAGCGGCTTCCAGCGTCGCTGCACTTCGGGGGTCGACCCGTGGCTGGAGCAGCTCAACGCCGGATGATGGAACGACACCACCACCGGCCGGGCGGTGTTGGCGGCGAGCACCGTCCGCAGCCATGCCGCCTGCTCGGAGTCGTTCACCTGGTTGGAGTCCACGAAGACGAGGAGCGCAGAGCCCAGCGGTTTGGAGTACCACCGCCCCGGCGGGCCGAAAGCGGCTTCGACGGCTCGGCGGCGCCCCTGGCTTTCGATGTCGTGGTTGCCCCAGGCGATCCACACATCCATGCCGCGGTCGGCGACCCAGGCGAAGGGGCGCTGCCACCGATCCTCCTGGTCGTCGCCGTAGAGGTTGTCCCCGGTGGTGACCAGTGCTGCCGGGGAGACCTCAGCGGCGACCCGGCTCATTTCGGCCGCCAGCGCCGATTCGGCGGCGGTTCCCCAGCCGAAGTCGCCGATCACCAACGCAGTGACGGGCACGGTCGGTGCCGGCTGATCGCCGCCGTCCGCCGGGGCCGTAGTGGTGCTCGTGGTCGATGTGCTCGTCTCCGCCGCGGTGCCTTTCGGACTCGGTGACGGGTGCCGGGTGGAGGTGGTGGACGTGGTCGTCACCGCGGTGGACCCGGCATTGGGCTCCGCGACCGGGCGGGCCGCAGACGCACACCCTGCCGTCAGGACGAGCAGGGCTGCGCCCAACCGGTATCGAACGAGATGAATGCGCATTGGTTGCCGGCCTGGGAACGGGTGGCGGGCCGCTCAAGGTAGCCCGGCTCGGGAGCCAGACGCGCCATATGTGCCCGGCGGCGGACGGGCGCGCCGGCGATGCCGCTCCGTTCTTCACCACAAGAGGCGAGCTGCCTGGGGATCACCTACGGCAACGCGCCGTCAGATGAGCCCGACGACGGCTACCACTGCGCCGGCTGACGGTTGCGACGGTGCAGCCGGGTGGGGTGTGGAGCCGGGTTCGGGCAGCGGCACGAGCTCCAAGAGACTCTCGATTCCGCAACTGCTGCGGAGATGCCGATGATGGTCTGCCTGGCCGCGATCGGGCTGGGTGCAGTGGCGGCTGCTGAAGGGCGTGACGAGCCCGCAGTGGCTGTGCTCAGCTCACTGCGAGCCGATCCGCAGACACCCGCCCCTCATGCCGAGATCATCGACCGGGTGCTCAACGACCTTGCCAAGCGCGTGGCGGAAGACGCATTCCGATCCGCCGCAGCGCACGGTCGCAGCCTCGACTCCGACGCCCTCCGCGGCCTGTTGGGCGAATCGTGACGTTGCGAGTTGGCACGGCCGCCAGCGAGTGACTGCTTCGCTAGCCGCGCAACCTTTCGATGGCAGCGGCCAGGTCGGGGTATCCGGTGTCGACGCCCAGGGTCACCGCCCGGATCCCACCGGCGAGCAGGGTCTTGGCGAGCACATCGCGGGCGGTGATGACGACGGTTTCGATGATGCTGACGCCGGTCGTCTGGGCGAGTCGGCGGACGGTGGACGGGCCGGCGCCGCTGCCGAAATCGGTTGACGTACCCACGCTCTCGAAGTGCTCGCCGAGGCCCATGGCAGCGAGGCGGGTACGTACCTCTGCCCCGGGAATGTCGAGGTCGGCGATGGCGGCGAGGCGATGATGGTGGAGAAGCTGGTCGAAGGCGGCGACAACGGCGGGGCCGCCCGACGCGGCCCGGCCCTCCTCGGTGAGGAGGGCCGGTACCAGGTCGACGATGACGAGTCTCAGGATTCACCCTCCGGGCCGCCTCCCGCAGGGGCGGTCGGTGCGTCGGGAGGCGACGGTGGCTCCGGCACCGCCGGTGCATCCGGAGGCGTCGGCGGCTCACCACCGGCCACACCCTTGTGCTGGCTCTGGTTGTAGAGGTAGAAGCCGCCGGCAGCCACCACGGCCACTATCAGGATGATGATCCAAACCGGGAACCCGCCGCCATCACCGCCGCCGCTCCTGGAGGGATCGGACACGGCGTCCATGACGAGCGGGGCGCCGTCGAGCGGGACGTCCCACTCCAAGAAGCCGTCGACGGTGCGAGCCGCGTTGTGGCTGGTCACCTTCCCGGGAAGCTTGACCCTGATGTGGATTTGAAACACGTCTTCCAGAGAGAGGTCGGTACCTTCGAGGCTGGACTGGCCTCCGCCGGTGGTCTCTTCGATGAAACGCTGGCTCAGGTCGGCGTGGAAGGTGGCCTTGTCGTTGTCGACGCTGACCTCGAACGCGTCGCCGAAGGGGCTGTCTACGTCTGCAGCCTGCTGGTCGAGTTGTGCAACGTCGTCGACGGGGACCGTGACCTTGTAGAAGGTGAATTCACCTCTGGTGAATTGCTCCGTGACCGCGCCGGGGGTTTCGGCGAGGGCGTTGCCCTCGAACGGATCCTGGCCTTCGAGGAGCTGCAGGAACTCCTCGTCGAAGCCGAACTCGGCGACGATGCTCCCCGAGCCATCCTGGTTGAGCTCGAAGCCGTAGTTGATCTCCGCCTTGCAGGCGGTGGTGATCAACACCATGCCGACGAGCATCGGCAACAGGCGTTTCATGGTTTGGTTCCTCCCTGGTTGGCGTCAGACTCTACAGATCATGATCGGCACCCCCGTATCCTTGGTAGCTGTGGATTCGCCTGCCGTCGGTCTCATCGAAACGTTTGTTGCCGCCTATGCACCCACCGCCGAGGCCCGCAGGGGCGACATCACCCCACCGCCGGGGTGGGCCGCCGCACTGGCCGAGGGAGAGGAATGGCTGCGGGCCGAGTTGACCGCACTGGTGGCGAAACCTCACGGCGAACAGCGACGAACACCTTTGGAGATCTTCCAGGAAGCGATGAAGTTCCCCACTGCAGCGCTGGCGGCGGTAGGCGTCGACCCTGTGGCGCGGGACGAAACCGCTGTGGCGGCACTTCCAGGCGACCTGTACGACCTGGCTCCGGCATCATCCCAGGATCTGGATTCGGCGGCCTGGGAGGCGCACCTGGCTTGGGGGGCACGGCGCGCCGCCGCGTTGCGACCTGCGGTCATATGGGTGGGCGGCAATCTCATGGATCTGGCCCGCATCGAAACCGTGGTGGCTGCCGCGGGCCTGCGGATGTCACCGGCGGCGACTGTCGGTTCCGACACCGTGGAGGCGGAGCGTCCGGTCGTGTTGGGTCTGGTTGACCTGCAGGGGGCGTCGGCGACGTCGGCGATCATGACTCTGGCGGCAGCAGGGATCCGGGTGGTTGCATACGGCCCCCACACCGACGGCGAAGGTCTGGAGGCGGCCCGTCGCGCCGGGGCGGCCGAAGCCATGGCACGTTCACGCTTCTTCACACGGCTTCCAGACCTGCTTCCGAAGCGGCTGTGAGACTCGTTCCGGTGGTGGCGGACGGCTGGCGGTGGGCACTGCGGCCTGATAACAAGGCGACACCACCGAGAATCAACAGCACACCTATCCACTGCACCTCAGACAACTCTTCGGTGAAGATGATCCTGGCCCACAGAATCGTCAGTGCCGGCTGCAGCAGCAGGAGCACGGATGTTTCCAATGCAGGCATTCGGGGCAGCGCGTATGCGATGGCGAGCCAGCCGGCTACCTGAGCAACCAGCGCCAGCAGGATCAGCCACCCGTGCTCCGGCCAGGACACAGCCAGGGAAAAGTCGGGGTCGAACAGTCCGGCGATGAATGCTCCCAGTGCCACGCCGACTGTGGCGTCGAACAGGCCGCCGACCAGCCGCTGCGGCGCTCTGCGTGCAACTGCTCGAAAGGCGAGCAGGAATGCGCTGTAGCCCACGGCGGCGCCCACGGCGAGGGAGGCGCCCAACGCCGGGTTGGCGCCGAAGGCGTCTTCACGGCCCAGACCGGAAACGAGGCCAACACCGATGAATACGACCGGTACGGTGGCGAACGCCACCAGTGTCGGCTTCTCGCGGTGAAGCGCCCAGGCGGCCGCGCCGACGAAGACCACCTGGATGTTGACAACGGTTGTGGCCAACCCGGCGCCTATCGACTCGATGGCGTGGTGCCACAGGTTGATGTCGACGGCGAGGAACAGTCCGGCTCCAAACCCACCGAGGCGGACGGCGGTGGATGCCCGTTCTCGTCGCATCCCGGTCGCCAGTCCGAGCAGGGGAAGGGCGTAAGCAGCGCGGAAGAACGCTGCCGTCGCCGGTGTGACGTCGGCAAGGCGGAAGAAGATTGCGGAGAACGAGATGCCGGCGGCGCCCACCAACCCGAAGATGCGAATGAGCATCGGGTGAGGTTAGGGACGCTCCCAGCACTCATGTCACGTCGGTGCAGCGGCATTGCCGGCCGCCATGCCGTAACCTGGTGGCGTAAGAGGCCGGAGGGGAGGCGACGTTGACGGCTGCAGCTATCGGGATCCTGGGCTTTGGTGGTTACACACCGGCGCGTGTCATCACAAACGACTTCTGGGCGGAGCTGGTGGACACCGACGACGATTGGATAACCGCCCGCACCGGAATCAAGACGCGGCGCTTCGCCGCTGAAGACGAGGCAACCCTCGACATGGCCGCGGCTGCATCGGAAAAAGCTCTCGCCGACGCAGGCCTCACTGCAGCCGACATCGACGAGATCATCGTCGCCACCGACACGCCGGAGATGTACTTGCCAGACACGGCATCGTTTCTCCAGCATCGTCTCGGGGCCCGTGAGATCACTGCTTTCGACCTTGGTGGTAGTGGCTGTGCTGGCTTCGTGCTGGCTCTCGACCTGGCCAAGAGCCGCATCCAAACCGCCGCCAAGAGGATTCTCGTCGTCGGGGTGGAGCTCATCTCCCGGCTGGTGGACTGGAAGGACCGGGCCACTTGTGTGCTCTTCGGCGACGCCGCCGGAGCGGTGGTCATGGGTCGTGGGCTGGTCAAGGCTGAGCTGCTGGCGGCAACCGCAGGTACGGACGGCAGCAAGACCGACATCCTCAAGCTGGAAACCGGCGGCAGCCGGCGCCCCTTCTCGATCGAGGAGGCGCAGCGACGTTCCCACAAGAACCTTGTCATGAAGGGCCGTGAAGTGTTCCGCGAGGCTGTGAAACGCATGACGGCTGCCACCGACGACGTGCTGCACAAGGTCGGACACTCCGTGGGCGACGTCGCGCTCGTCATACCTCATCAGGCCAACAAGCGCATCATCGAAGCGGTGCGGTCCAAGCTCGGCCTGTCTGAGGACCGGGTTTTCGTCAACGTCGACAAGTACGGCAACACCGGGTCGGCGTCGGTGCCGCTGGCGTTGTCGCAGGCCCGCGACGAAGGGCGGATCGCCGCCGGCGACCTGGTTCTCCTCACCGCATTCGGGGCCGGCTTCCACTGGGGCGCTGCCCTGCTCCAGTTCTGATCCTGTTTGCAGCCCGGTGGAGAGAGGGGGCGCGTCGTGTCACTCAGATGCGGTGTTGGAATCCGAAGACACACTGAATTCGGCCGCAGTTCGATGACCGTTGCCTCCGGGGGCCTCTCCGACAGGCCCGGCTCGCGTGAGGTCTCGCGGTCCCTCCAGGGTGATCACCAGGGATGTCCCATCCAATTGAAGGGAGATCTGCTGTGGACGCTCCATGGCGGCCAGATACTCGACGAGCCTGCCGACGATCAGCTCTGCGGCATCGCCGTTGCCGTGACGACGAGTCGGCGGCGGGTCGGGTTGCTGCCATGGTGGCACAGGCTCCGCGACCCCGTCGATGACCACCATCCGACTCGCATGCGGGTGGGCGGATTCGTCGTCCGTCCGTACGCGCGGCGGTAGACGGCGCGGCCCTGGGAGCTGATGACGGGGAACATCGACAGTGCCGTCGTGAAGCACCGTTTCCCAATCCAAGCTCGCGAAGCCGGCAGCAGCAGAGGCTCGCCGGCTGTGCTTCGACCTGGTGACCTTCTGCGGCCGGTAAAGCCGGGCAACGACGTTCATCCAGATGTCGACCAGAGAATTCGCGATCCCAATGAAGGCCACGATCGCATAGGAGGTCAGCGCAGCGTTTATACCGGCGAACACTGCGTGTCCCCAGCGTTCGTCCTGCAGGTCGCGCAACAGCGTGAATATCGACAGGGCCACGAAGACGTATGGCACGATGATGAACGACAGCTGGGCGGTGGTGCGGTCACGCACCTTTGGAGTACGCGCAAAGGCGACCTTCTTGCCTGTTATCCCTTGCCCTATGGACTTCATGACTCCGAACAGGTTGATGGGCAGCAGGATGAGGTTGAAGCCGTAGATCCGGACGGCATCGAGGCGCTTGTACCCAGACTGCTTGAGATCGCTGCCGAGCGCCATGAAGTAGGGGATTGCGGTGAAAAGCACGAGTGGGCTCAGCAGTCGATCGGTATATGGGTATGCGAGCAAGACGAGGAGCCCGAAGCTTGCCCACGTTATAGACGCCATGTAGTTCAGCCGGAGGAATGCTTCGCCGAGGCGGCCCTGTTCTCCCCGGTGCCGCTGCCGCAGATACCTGAGGAGCTTGGGGAGGATCAGCAGCCCTCCGTTGGCCCAGCGCTGGCGCTGAACGCACAACGAGCCGAAATCGGGGGGTGTTGCGCTGTAGCTGAGCCGTTCGGGATAGTTGACCAGCGTCCATCCTTTGAGGGTGATGTCAATGCTCGACTCGGTGTCCTCGATGACGGTCCGGTCATTGATGTAGCGGCGAACCTCACGGCCGTCGCTGTGGTCACTTTCCATGATCTCATCCAGTGCCTGCTTGCGGAGGATCGCGTTGGCACCCACCCAGAATGTTGCGTCGTAGTAGGTGAGGCCCTGGTGAACGATGTGCTGGAGGTCGGTTGTGGCACCTGCGAGCCGCTCAATCCGGGTGGCAGCACCGGGAAACGCCGAATATGGAGTCTGCGCAACGGCCACCCGGTGATGCTCAGGTTGCTCCAGGAGGTGAACCAGACGCAGGCAGTATTCGGGAAGGAGCACGCTGTCCGCGTCCAGCGTCAGGATGTAGTCGGGATCCGGCACCTGGAAGTCACTCAGATGGGGGGCGACGCGCTCCAGCGTCCGGCCGCTCTGACCGGTGTCAGTGTGGAAGCTTCCCCCCATCAGGCCGATGTAGCCGTTGAGGTTCATCGCTTTGTTCGGCTCGTCGGAAAGCGAAGCGAACTGCTTGCGCTCGAATGTGGACAGCTCGGCACAGAATGTCCACGCCAACCGGCGGTAGAGTTGCAGAATCCGGTCCTTGGGGAGGACGGCAGCGTCGTCGACGGCAGCGTCGATGGCACCGGCAACCATCGCCAGATCGTCCTTGAGGCGGCCGATGACCTGCTCTACCAAGAACCGGTCGGCGTGGTCGGCCATTCTCTCCCGTGACGCGATGCCGCGGAGCCAGGCAACCGCCCGGTCGTACTCTGCGCCAACCGACCGCATGTCATCGATGCCGGCGGTGCTGGTCGCTGCGGCCACGAGTTCGTATCTTTCGAATGCAGCTCCGAAGGCGGCGCCGGGCCCTGCCAGCATCGCAGCGATTTCATCCGGGATGGCCCGAGCCGCGTCGAGCATGCCCTGCAGCTCCGGCCCGGCCGGGTCCGGCGGGTCGTCGATGAGCAGCACCACCCGGGTGTAGGGGTATTCCTGCAGGGCGGCCGACAGGAGCGTCTGTCGGATCACCCGGGCGTCCTCGCGGTAAGACGGGACGAGAATCGTGAGGGTCGGCATCGACTTCGCGAAGAACGCGTCGATTTCGGCTCCGGGGATCCCCCCACGGCGTCGCGGTCGTCTCACGTATCCGCGCTGTGGCCGGCGCCCTGTAGCGGGGCCGTGTAGACCGGGTCGGAGGGCGTGGGCTCGCGCGCGTCGAAGGTGTAGTGGATCGCGGCGGTCGGGGAGGGGTGGCTGAGAGTCACCGAGACCGGCCCGGGCGATTACGACGGCGACCCACTGCGTGGGGGCACCTT
>CAZIEQ010000069.1:0-9932 GCA_964538725.1 uncultured Acidimicrobiia bacterium
CCCGTCAACACATCGTTCACATCCACCGTCAACGTATTCACCAACGTCCCCCCACCTTCTACCGTGAGGACGACGGTCACGCTGTGGGCTGTGTTGAGTTCATTGCCGGTGATCGTCGACGTCGACTGGAACGCCACCGAGCCGTCACCTACGGCGGCCAGCGCGACCGACCCGTCCACCGCCACGAGAAGGGCCGCCGCGGTCACGGCGACCGTCACTGCTGACTGCAAGCGCCTGAGGCGTCCCACCGGCCCTCCCGTACGGTGATCGGGGGATGTTACGACCATCATGGTTTCCATGGGTCGGACCTACGTCTCCGTCGTCATCCCGGTACGCAACGGTGAGGCCACCATCGAAGCCGCGGTGCGGTCGGCACTCGCCCAGGAAATGGACGGTGAGCTGGAGGTGGTGGTGGCCGACGGCGCCAGCAGCGACACCACCCGCGAGGTCGTGAACGCCATCGCCGCCGTCGATCCTCGGGTACGCCTCGTCGGCAATCCGGTGGGAACCACTCCTGCCGGTCTCAATGCCGCCATCGCTGCATCCCGAGGTGATGTCGTCATCCGCTGCGACGCCCACGCCGAGCTGCCCCCTGGTTATGTGGCCCGCGCAGTGGCACTTCTCGAACAGACCGGGGCTGCCAACGTCGGCGGGATGCAGGATGCCCGCGGCGACACGCTGTTCGGCAGGGTGGTAGCCCTGGCGCAGACGACAGCACTCGGTGTGGGCGACGCCCGCTACCGCCGCGGCGGTGAGCCGGGTCCCGTCGACACCGTCTATCTGGGAGCCTTCCGCCGCGACGCGCTGGAACACGTCGGGCTCTACGACGAGACGTTGCTGCGCAACCAGGACTACGACCTCAACTGGCGGCTGCGACGGGCAGGCGGCGTCGTCTACTTCCACCCCGACCTGGCGGTCTCCTACCTGGCACGAGGTTCGCCCGCAGGGCTGTGGGTTCAATACTTCGAATACGGCCTGTGGAAACGCCGCATGCTGGCCCGCCATCCACGCTCGCTGCGATGGCGCCAGCTGGCAGCGCCGCTGCTGGTTGTCGCCCTGACGGCGGCGTTGATCGTCGCCTTCACTCCGCTGGGAATCGTTGCAGACGTCCTCATCGCCGCCTATGCGGGTCTGCTGGTCGGAGGCTCGTTGGTGGTCGGCCTGTCGAGGCGGGACCCGGCCGCTCTGCTGCTGCCGGCGGTGTTGGCGATCATGCACGTCGCCTGGGGAGCAGGGTTCTGGTGGTCGTTCCTCAGCCGTCGATGAAGGCGGCGTAGAAGCCTGCCACCTCGTCGTCCGGCCAGGCGAAATCGCGCTGCACGTCGCCGCGGTGAGCGGCGGCCTCCTCCCGTGCCGTCCCGTCGCCGAGGACCAGGCCGATCGCCTCCACCCAGGCATCGATGTCGCCGGCAGGCACCAGCGTCACCCCGGGGCGGCCGGCAGCGACCCGGCGCACGCCGGGCAGGTCGGCGGCTATCACCGGCAAGCCGACGGCGAGGTACTCGAGGAGCTTGGTAGGCAGGGAGTGGGTGTAGTTGGGAAGGTCCCGCAACGGAACCACCCCGACACCGCAGGCGACGGCCTCGCGCCACGCCACCCGGTATGGGAGACGGCCCCGCAGCCGCAACGGCACCCCTGCCCGGCGCGCCCGTTCCCTCAGGTGGGCAGCCAACTCCTGTGGAACCTGGCCGATGAATGTGAGAGCCGGCGCCGGGTCGAGTCGCCCGCAGGCGTCGACGAGATCAGTGGCACCTCGCTGGCGGCTCACATCCCCCACGTACACAACCGAACCGTCGCCGGGGACCGGCTCGGGAAGAGCCTCGTACCTCGGGTAGTTGGGGAAGACCGGGTGGCCGCGGCGCAGCAAGCGGTGATATCCGTCCTCGGCAAGAGTGAGCGGCATGGCGCGCTCTGCGATGCGCAACATGCGAACTGCCAGCCAGGCCAGCGGGCGTCGCAGCGGGCGCCACACCCAAGCCTTGTGGCGCAGCTGCGCGGCAACATCCTCATGCAGGTCGAATACGACCCGGCGCCGCAGCACCCGGGCCGCCAACGCGAAGGGCAGCAACTCGGGGTCGGGAACGACGACGGCGTCGTAGCGGCGGCTCATGATATGCCCGGCGGCGCCGATTCCCCTCCGTAGCCGCCCACCCGCCAACCCAACCAAGGCAACGTCTCCGGTGGCGGCGTATGGCCGCAGAGGAGCGGGCTCCCGTGCTACCAGCGTCACACGGTGGCCGGCCGCCAGAGTGGCCGCCAGCTTGTGACGCAGTCGGGCGTCGTCGGGATCGTGCACCGTGGTGACGATCCCGATGTGACCGCTCACAGCGCAGTCACGTTGGCCGGCTCCAGCCCCCTCCTCCGATAGGCCCCCCTGGCGTCGAACACCGCGGGCACCGCGGCGGCGATCCCCTCCAGGTCCAGCCCATCGTGGTCGGTGAGGATCACGGCCACACTGAACCCGGAGAGGTCGTCGCCGGGCGTCACCGGCCGGTAGCCGTGGTGGCGGACACGCTCGGGGTCCACGAGAGGGTCGAGAACGGCGATGGATGCGCCCCGCTTGCGCAACTCATCGAGAACGTGCAGGGAAGCCGACTCACGGTCGTCGGCCACGTTGGGTTTGTAGGCGATACCGACGCCGAGGATCTCCGTGCCGAACACGGGGAGGCCCCGGCCGTTGAGCAGATCGGCCACCCGTCCTGCGGTGTAGGAAGGCATGTTGCTGTTGACCTGTTCCGCCAAGTCGATGAAGCGGGTGGCGAAGTTGGCTTCCTTGGCCCTCCAGGCGAGGAACTGCGGATCGAGCGGGATGCAATGCCCGCCCACCCCGGGGCCGGGGAGGAACGCCTGGTAGCCGAATGGTTTTGTGGCGGCGGCGGCAACCACCTCCCAGATATCGATGTCGAGCTCGTGAGCCAGTTGGGCCATCTCGTTGATCAGCCCGATATTGACCGCCCGGTAAGTGTTTTCGAGGAGCTTGGTCATCTCCGCCGCCCGCGTTGAGGACACCACGTGCACCGCGGGAACGATCCGCCGGTAGGCCGCCGCCGCCACCGAACCCGACCGGGGTGTCACCCCGCCGACGACCTTGGGGATCTCCGCCGTCTTCAACTTCCCGCCCGGGGACACCCGTTCGGGGGAGAAGGCGACAAAAACCTCCTCATCGAGGTGAAGGCCCCCCGAGGTCACCGCGCTGAGGATGATCTCCTCCGTCGTCCCCGGATAGGTCGTCGATTCCAGAGATACCAGCTGGCCGGGCCGCACCACGTCGGACACGATTTCGGCGGCTGCTCTGATGAACCGCATGTCCGGCTCGCGGTTGCGTCCCAGTGGGCTCGGTACGCAGACGAACACTGCATCGGCGTCGGCGAGCCGACGCGGGTCGGAGGTGAACTCGATCCCGTCGTCCAGCGCCTCTTGCAACTGGGAATCGGTGACGTCTTCGACCGGGGACCGGCCTGCACGCAGACCGGCGACCCGCTCAGGGGCAACGTCGAAACCAACGCAGGCCAGCCCGGCCTCCACCGCGGTGACCCCCAGAGGGAGCCCGACGTAGCCGAGACCGATGACGCCGGCCGTCCAGGCCTCGTCGGTGAAGAAGCGCACCGGATCGTTCATGGAACGCGGCGGGATGGTAACCGGCCGGGCAAACCTCAGGTGCCCAGCCTCATGGCGTGCACTCGATCCATCACATCGTCCTCACCCCCGAAGCGGGAGACGACCTCGTCGATGAGGGCCGACAGCAGCTCCGTCTGCTCCACGTTCCAATGTGTGGAGGCGAACTTCTCCGCCTCTCCGGTCCGGGTGGCCAGCACAGCCCCGACCGCTGCCGGCTGCGGTGGTGAGGTGCGGAGAAACTCGAAGAGGGGGGCCGCGTCGGCACGCTCGGCGAACGATGTCAGCTCGACGACGCAGGCATCGGTCTCACCATCGGCGGCGTGGTCGAGCAGGTCCTCGTTGCGGACGACCCACCGCTCCGCCCACAGCTGGAGGCGTTGCGATGCGGCCTCGCGTCCGGCTGCCGAGACCAGGTCATAGTCGGGCGATCCCCACACCCGCATACGAGACAGCAGAAAGCCCTTCAGGTCACGCACCACCAGCACGAACTGTGAATTCGGATACAACATTCGCAGGAACCGCCACACCGCAGCGTCGTAGCGGATCTCCTTGAAACCCCAGCGGATGTCCGCCGGCACTCCGGCGGTGAAGAGCCCGGTGACAAACGATCTGACGGCGGTCTCGAGGCCGGCAGCATCGAAGGGCAGCACCCAGGGGATGAAGGCATCCGGCTCGGCAAGCGGCCCCACCACCAGATGCCGCTGGGAATGGCCCGAGTCGATGCGGGCCGCCATCGCCTCATCTCCCACCGCACTCCTGTGGAGTGCAGCCAGATGAGCGGCCATGCCGGCGTGCTCCCCCCACACCGTAAGCCGGGGGTGAGTGTTGAGAACCCTCTGTACGAGAGTCGAACCCGACCGCCCGATGCTGGCGACGAACACGGGGGCCGAATGCGGGGTGACCGGCATTGCGCCACCGTAACCGCAGCCGGCGCCGCACTACTCCCCCTCCGGAGCTCCCAGCACCTTATGCAGCAGGCAGGCGAGTTGCCGCAACTCCCCTGCGTCGAGCCGCTCGGCCAATGCAGACTCATGCTGCATACGGTCCCTGATCTCGGCACGGACCCGGCGCCCTGCCGTGGTGACTTCGAGGATCTTCACCCGGCGGTCCGTGGAGTCGGGGACACGGCGCACCAATCCGAGCTCCTCGAGGCGGTCCGTCAGACCGGTCAGGTAAGAGGCGTCGAGACACAACCGCTCCGCGGCTGCACCCATCGGCGACGGCGACTCGAGAACGTGGAGCAAATGGGCGTGCAGCGGGGACAGTTGGTAATCGGCGGCCACCCTGCTGAGGCGCGACCGCATCTCCTCACCAACCCGGCGGTACAGAGCCAACACATCGGGTACCAGCTCGGCCGCGGGATCTGCAGGTTTGCCGCCGGTGGTGTCCCCGACCGCCATATTCATCAGGAATCACCATAGTAATGAACCTCTATATTTGACAATCTCAAGCATTCTGCCACGATCCGCTCTTCGTTCATCGAGGAGAGATCCATGTCCGACTCCGCAGTGCGGGTCGTTGACCTCGTCAAGACGTTCGCAGATGTCACCGCCCTCGACGGTGTCTCCCTGGCCGTCGAGCCGGGAATCGTCTACGGGCTGCTGGGGCCCAACGGGGCAGGAAAGACCACGATCATCCGCGTGCTGACCACGCTCCTCCGCCCCGACTCGGGGTCGGCGCAGGTGGCGGGGATCGACGTTCTAGCCGACCCGGTGACCGCCCGCACCAAGATCGGCCTCGCCGGTCAGTACGCCGCCGTCGACGAGTACCTCACAGGGTGGGAGAACATCGTGATGGTGGGCCGCCTCTACGACCTCGACGCGCCGACTGCCCGCCGGCGCGCCCGAGAGGTGCTGGAGAGGATCCATCTCAGCGACGCCGCCGACCGGCCCGTGAAGACATACTCCGGCGGGATGCGCCGCCGCCTCGACCTGGCAGCTTCCATGGTGGGGCGTCCCCAGGTGCTGTTTCTCGACGAACCCACCACCGGTATCGACCCTCGCAGCCGGATAGACATCTGGGAGCTCATCGAGGACATGACGGAGGAAGGCACCACCATCCTGCTGACCACCCAGTATCTGGAGGAGGCCGACCGCCTGGCCGCCCGCATCGGGGTCATCGACCGCGGACACCTCATCATCGAGGGCACCGCCGACGAGTTGAAGGACCGCATCGGCGGCGCCGTCGTGGAGATATCAGTACCGGCTGCCGAGGCCGCCTTTACCGCCTCGTCGCTGCAACGAGCTACCGGCGAGCAGCCGACTCTGGAAGGCGGTGGGCAGATGTCGATTCCCGCCACCCGCGGCGCGCAGACGCTGCTGGAGGCGGTACGGACCCTCGACGGAGCAGGGATCACCCCTCAGGACGTCGTGTTCCGCAAGCCGACGCTCAACGACGTGTTCCTCACCCTCACCGGACACGCCGCCGAGAACGGTGAAAATGCCAACGGGGGAGCAGAAACAGACAACGCCCGTCGCCGCAGGAGGAACACATGACGGCCACCACCACACCCGCGCGGGTGACGATGACCATGGGACACACCGCCAAGGACATCGGGGTGATCACGGTGCGCAACATGCGGCGCAACATTCGCCTCCCTCAGTTGCTGCTGTTCGCCACGGTGCAGCCGGTCATGTTCCTGCTGCTGTTCAACTACGTGTTCGGCGGTTCCATCGGAGGCACCCTTCCTCCGGCGGCCGGAGGCCACTACATCAACTGGCTCATCCCCGGGTTGCTGATTCAGGTAGCCACCTTCGGGGCGGCGCAGACGTCGATCGGGCTCACCGACGACCTCAAGGCGGGCATCATCGAACGTTTTCGTTCGCTGCCGATGGCGCGCTCCGCCGTTCTCGCCGGTCGCACCATCGCCGACCTTGCCCGCAACACGTTTGTCATCGGCCTCATGCTGGCGGTGGGGTTCTTCATCGGGTTTCGCTACCAGACCAGCTTCTTTGGGCTGCTCGGCGGCTTCGCCCTTGCCCTGCTGTTCGGCTACTCCTTCTCGTGGGTGATGGCAACTATCGGACTGGCGGTGAAAGACCCCGAGACGGCGCAGTCGGCAGGGTTCATCCCCTTGTTTCCCCTCGTTTTCGCCAGCTCGGTGTTCGTTCCGGTGGAGACGATGCCGTCGTGGCTGCGATCCTTCGCCGATAACCAGCCGGTGACGGTGCTCACCAACGCGGTGCGTGGCCTCATCCTCGGGGAGGGAGCACTCAACGACCTCACCGTTGCCTCACAGGTGGTGGCGTCGCTGCTGTGGATCGGAGGCATCCTGGCCGTGTTCGCGCCGCTGGCGGTGCGTATGTACCGGCGGGCGGTGGGTTGAGGGCAGCTGAATCCAGCCCCACCGATTCGCCGATCAAATGTTGCCATCGCCGGCGGCGCAGCCTTGGGCATGCAGCGCCCCGTCGAGTTGCAGCCAGTGCGTCGCGTCATAGTCCTGCGACTCGAATCGCCTGTCACCGAATTGGAAGATCTCAGCCACCGCGTTGGCCGGGATAGCGAGGTTGGGAGTGTTGACCTCGTCGACCGTCCCTCCAAACCCGGGGAGCGCCCACGTCGCCACCTGACCGTCGCCCGTTCCACCTTGGACGGTGGCGGAGATGAACGCCCACGACTCGAGGTAAGCGTCGCGGGATGCGACCATCCAGGCGTCCTGCAAGGTCACCCCGGCGGGGAGCCGGCGGGTGAATGCTGCCGCGACGTCGTCGGCGCGTTCACAACGCACCGGTTGCACCAGGTGGGCGTCGGTGACGAGGAAGCCGAGACTCAGCGCAGCAAGGGTGTCGGCGAAGGTGTCGTAGACGTGTACCAGGGTCCAGCCCACAGTGACTACGAATCGCCCCGAAGCGTCCCATTCCACCTCGAAGCCCGGCTCCTCGAGTGCCCGGCTGCTGGCTAACAGCTCGCCGGCCGCCGACCAGACCTGGAGGCGGTATCCCTGCGCTGTGTCGGCGAATGCGATTTGCGGCAGTTTCGGCGCCCATGCTGCCGTGCTGCCCACCATGCCGCGGGGTGCGGCAGGAGCCCACTGCAGCAGCTTGGCCGCGGCCAGCGGGCCGTCGGCCAGATAACGCTCGCCTCCGGCCACGGTGAGCAGGACGCGGCCATCGGGCCCGAGGGCCGCCGCGACGCCCTCATGGCGGTCGGTGACTTCGCCCGACGGCGCCAGACGAACGATTTCGCCTCCGCCGTGGGCCAGGAAGCCACCTTCGGAATAGGCGTCGAGCTGCAACACGGGAAGCTTCACCTCGATGCAAGCTAGATCCGTGAAGCGTCTTCCCGGCGTGACCCGGGCGGTGCAGAGCGCTTCGGGTTCGGATCCCAGATCGCCTTCCAGCCAGCTGATCCAACCCGGCCTCACCTGGTGCCATACGAACGACGTCACCCCCACGCGGGCAGGTGTCCAGCCGGAGAGGGACCCGACATACAGCGTCGCCGTCCCCGCCGCCGCCGCCGGACCCAAGAAGGCGAGCCGGGTTCCGCTGGCGTCGAATCGCACCCGGTCGGCGATCAAGTCGCCGCTTCGAATCGGCAGCGGCACACGATTGGCTGCGGTGGACTGTGGGGACCAGGTGGCCAGCCGCACTTGCCCTCCGCGATCGACCACGGAGATCAGAGTGGCCTCGACGTCGGGAATCAGCTCTCTTAGGGTTGGCGGCAGCACCTGCGATGAGCCGGGTGCCGATTCAGATTCTGCAATGGTGACCGTCGCCGACGGCACGGTCTCGGGAGCGGTACCGATGGTCAGGTCCGCTTGTGCCGGTTCGTCGGCGTCGTTGATGCCGGAGAGTATGAAGATCGCGGTTCCCAGCACCACAGCCGCCGACGTCGCGGCAGCGATGACAAAACGCCCCGATGGTGTGCGGGGAGTATTCAGCGGACGGACAGCAGGGCGCTCGTCATCGCGCATGGCTGACAGTCAACACTGTTCGCGCGCATACGAACGGCGCGGCGGTGAACTGAGCTTCAGCCCGAGGTGAAGCGGTAGACGGTGTCCCCGGCGACGAAATAAAGCTCGCCGTGGCCGTCGGTGCCAAACGACCACACACTGCCGAAGGTGCCCAGCGCCGCCGTCCAGTCCCGCTGCTCGGCGACACGCGAGCCGTCCCAGCGGAACGATCTGATCCAACCCGAACAGGCGTCGCTGTAGAAGTAGTGGCCGTCGAGCGCCGCCAGCTCGGACCCGCGATACACGTAACCGCCGGTGATGGAACACCCCTGGGAATGGTCATACTCCACGATGGGAAGCTCCACACCGCCGGTGAAACAGCCCGCCGACGGGTCGAAGCAGTGGCTGCCTTCCATCGTGTTCCACCCGAAGTTGAGCCCCGGGTTGCCGGCAGGGGCCACGTCGATCTCTTCCCATGAACTCTGGCCGACATCGGCGATGTAGAGGCCACCGGTGGCCGGGTCGAAGCCGAACCGCCACGGGTTGCGCAGACCCCAGTGGAAGACTTCCGGCCTCCCGCCGCCTCCTGCATACGGGTTGGAAGGCGGGATCGCATAAGGCGACATCCCGTCGATGTCGACGCGCAGGATGGCGCCCAGCAGCGTTGATGGATTCTGACCGTTCTCCCACGGGTCGCCCCCTCCGCCGCCGTCGCCAAGCGCGATGTAGAGGTATCCGTCGGGACCGAACTCGATCATCCCGCCGTTGTGGTTCGACGCCGGCTGGGGCACCCTGAAGATGGTGCGCACCGGTGACGGGGCCGCGGTGTTCGCCGCCGGTTCGGCGTGGTATTCCTCGATGACGGTGTCGCCGCTACCCGCAGCCGAGTAGTGAACGAAGAGGCGGCCGTTGGCTGCATAGTCGGGGTGAAAGGCGACCGCGAACAGGCCCCGCTCCCCCGAATCGAGCACTGCGCCCCGGATGTCGAGAAACGGCTCGGTGATCACCGCCCCGCCGGAGGCGATGAGGATCCGCCCTCCTTTTTCGACGATGAACACACGGTCGTCGCCCGGCGGAGCGTCGACGAAGATCGGCGCATCCAGGCTGGAGGCGAACACTTCTACGGCGACCTCAGGCCGCGGCGGCGGCGTCATCGGCATCAGTCGGAGGGCCCGTCCGAGGAAAGCGGCCATCTGGGCGCGGGTGACGTTATCGCCGGGGCAGTAGCGGTCGTTTACCGGCGGGTTGCAGCCCGAGGTGATACCCGCCTCCCGCAGCGACTCGATGCTGGCTGCGTGTACCGACCCTGCGACGTCGGTGAACAACGACTCCGCAGCCGCCGGCAAACCCAAAGCCCTGGTCAACAAGGTCGCCATCTGGGCGCGGGTGACGTTGTCTGTGGGGCAGAAACGGTCGTTGTCCG
>CAZIEQ010000070.1:0-9926 GCA_964538725.1 uncultured Acidimicrobiia bacterium
GCGCATGTTGGAGCATGATGTGAGCCCGGCAGAGAGCGTATGCGGCGTCGTAGCCAAGCTCCGGTTTGTGGCCCTCACTGTCCACGCCACCCATATTGCCGGCCAGGAACGGCACACGGGTTTGTGGCTGGTCAGGATTGATCTCCCTGTAGGGGTGAAAACTCCCCATCAACCTGGTGTTGTGACGCTCCATTGCCTTGTCGAGATAGGCCACCGCTGGGTCTACCCCACCCGCGCGGGCGAACAACGCCCCCACTCCCGCCCCTGCGGCCAGCCGCAGCGGCAGTAGCAGCCGGGCCCGTCCGTAACGCCCGCGGAAGGCGGCTTTAAGTGACATCACGCGGCTGGAAGCTCATCCGGGTGAGGTCATCCTTGAACGGCGACTCACCCAATTTCTCGATACGCCCCTTGCCCAGCTTGAACCGGTAACGGTTGGTTATCGGATCCGGCACCCGGTGAACCAGGCTGTTTGCAGGACTCGACGGGTGGAGGAAGTTGGTGAACAGCAGACCAGGTGGCACCGCCTCGGTGACGATGGCGACGGCTTCGGCCTCCCCGCGGCCGACCCGGATATGGCCCGCCTCAGCCAGGCTGGTGAACGTCAGGTCATCGGACCGCACTTTGATGAAACCTCCGGTTTGGATGAGGACGTCGTCGTTCCACATCCGCACGAAGTCGCCACTCTCGATGCCGTGGGCGGCGGCATCTGCGGGGCTGATCTCGACGAAAGTGTCCGGCCATCTCTGGTCGAGATACGGCTTGCGAGTGTCGTCGTATGCGGACTGCCAGATCTCATTGATGCGGCCGGTGGTGACCCACAGCTCACCTTTCTTCGAGTCGGGTTTGACCCTCTCGAAGAAGTCGCTGAACAGCTCCCACGGACTTTGGATCAGCAATGCCTTGCCGCTCTGGCTCTTGAAATGGGTCAGCCATTTGGAATGCATCGTGGGGCCTTGAGGAGTTCCCAGCTGGAGGGTGGTGTCGTGGAGACGCACCGTGCCGACAAGCTCGCCGCCTTCGTAGCGGATCGGGCATTGAATCCCGGTGGTTCCCAATGCGCGCAGCGCGTCGTGTCCTCTCACGCCGTCTTGTGTCGCCTTCCACACCAGAGCGTGGTAGTCGAGGACACCTCCACGGCTCGCCGCCGCCGCCTCCTCGAACACCGCGTTGTCGTCCTCCCAGTCGAACCCGGCGAATCCCATCTCCTTGGCGAACAGGCTGATCGCTTCCCAGTCCGGTTTGGCCTCCCCCGGCGGGTCGTAGAAGCGTGAGTAGAGGCGCAGCCGCCGTTCCCCGTTGCAGCGGGTGGCGTCGTGCTCACCCCAGGCGGCGGCGGGGAGAACGATGTCGGCCAGTTCGGTGCCGATGGGTTCCACCGGGTAGATGTCCGAGTCGACGATCACCATTCCCCCCGAGTCGACCCTGCGTAGCAGCGCGTCGATGATCGCGGTCGGGGATTTGGACGTGATCTGATGCGGGTTGTCCCGGGTCATCTCCCGCATCCGCGCCGCCAGCTCCTGGCTGGCAGCCATGGCCCCGGTCCATGTCGTGCCGATGACCCAGGCGAATCGGACGTTGCCTGCCTCGACCCAGCGGTCCAGGTCCATTTCGATCTTGCGCCGGCCGGGCAGCTTCTCCGGCGACTTGTCACGCGGATATGAAGCCGCGCCCATCCATCCCCGCTGATGTCCTCCCATGCGGGAGATGACACGGCCGGGACGGTTGCCGGCCCCGCACAGCAGGCCCATCGCCGAGAAGCTGGCCGTGTTGCCATAGTTGTTGCTCCAGTAATTGCCCTTTTCGAAGGCGAAGCTCGCTTTGGGGTGTTCCCCTCCCCCACCGGTGAGCATCTCGGCAGCTTGTTCGATCTTGGCTGCGGGTACTCCGGTCTCGGCGACGGCGAAGCCGATCGATGCAGGTTCGTAGTCCAACAGCCAGTTCTTGTAGTCGTCGAAGGGAAGCGCCCCGATCTTTCCCCATGTGCTGCGCCACTGCCACGGAGTGTTGCGGGTGCCGCGGCCCATGCCGGCACCGATCTCGAAGCTGTTGGCGATCCAGCGGTCAACGAAGTCTCTGTCTTCCCACCCGTTTTCCAGGATGAGGCGGCTGATCGCCATGTGGAGAAGTGAGTCGGTGCCGGGAATCACCTGCAGGAAGAGGCCGCCGTTCTCCTCCGCCCAGGCGACACCGGCGGTGCGCCGCGGCAGCGCCATGATGAGCTTGACAGCGCCGGGCATGATCCACTGTGTGAACACGATCGTCTTCGTCTCGAAGGGATCGGTGCCTGAGATGTAGAGGACGTCGGCATCACCCCAGTCCCGATACGAGGCGCTGAATGTGATGATGCCGGCGTCGTCGACTCCGGCAGTGTCGTTGCCGGCACCGGGCTTGTCGTGAGGTGAATATGCCGGCGTCTTGACCGCCCCGAAGGCCAGCTTCGATATGGCGTAGGTGTTCTCGAAGAACTCGTACGAGTAGGTCTTCATCGCCCATGCGGACTCGCCATGGTTGGCGATGACATGGCGCGACACGGCGGCCATCACCTTGACGGCGGTGTCCCAGTCCACAGGGGTGAGGCGCCCGTTGATGCGGATCTGGGGATGCTGCAGCCGGTCCCTGGTCGGAGTGGCCGGGTTGTAGCACTTCAAAGCCAAAGTGCCGCCGCGTATCGAATGGTTGCCTCCAACGTTGACCACATCCGCCGCGAAGTCGGGAACGACGACGACGTTGTGGTCCTCACCTTCGATGGTGACAACATTGTGCTGGTTGGGGCTCACCCACGGCTGCAGCGTGCCACCCGGGAAGTCGGCGCCGAGGGCATTGTCGGATGCCCGCGGCCCGCCCGGTTCGGCTCCGACCGGCCATGTGTAGACCTTGTAGCCACAGCCGACGATGCAGTAGTCGCAGGCGGTCGTGTGCGCCTGCGCGCCGCGCGGCGGCAACGGAACCCGATCCAACGGCTGGTATGGGGCGGTCACGATGCTGCTCCCGGGTCGGCCAGGTTGTCCTGATAGCCGAAGACGAGGCCAAGCACCCCGGTGGCGTAAATCTGGCCGCCCTGGGTCTCGAGGATTATCTGCGGCAGCCCCTGGGTGGCATGCCCGCCGACGACCATGCCGTGGCGGGTGAGGTCGAAAGTGGTCCAATGCAGCGGACAGGGGCCGGCGACGCCCGGGTTCGCTTTGAACACCGCTGCCAGCGGTCCTCCCTGATGGGTGCAGAAAGTGTTGAAGGCGACCACGTCGCCGGCCGGCCCCACCCCGCCTCCTGCCCGCCTTCCCAGTTTGATGAGGTTGTTCGCCGCCCGCGGATCCTCCCAGGGGTAGTTGAAGGCCACCGGTTCGCCTGTTTGCAACGCGCTGAGGCTGCCCACGCGCCGGCGCGGGTATTCGGCGATGTGGGCTTGCACGGAGACGTCGGCGGCTCCCTTCGTCCAGCCGGGGATGGAGAGCCACACGGCGGTCGCCGATGCGCCGACGAGGAACTGACGGCGGGTGACGAGGGAAGCCCCGTCGACAGCATCACACGACGCGGGCGGCCGGCGGTGGTCTTGTGAGTCGGCTGGCATGACGCTCATTCTCCCTCACCGAACACGCCGTAGGCGGGCAGCTGCGGCACATCGTCCTGCACCGGGTCTCCGCAAAGGCCCCTCAGAAAGGCCAGCAGCGCAGCCTTGTCCCCGTCGGACAAACCCAGCGGCCGCAGCAGCGGATCCGGGTTGGAGGTAGCACCGCCGCCGGCATCGTAGAAGTCGACCACCTCTTCCAAGGTGGCGAACACTCCGTTGTGCATGTATGGAGCCGTGTAACAGACGTCACGCAGGCTCGGGGTCTTGAACTTCCCCTTGTCGGTGTCGAGCTTGGTGACGTAGAACAGGCCAAGGTCCTCGTCGGCGGTGCGGTACACCTCTTCGGGTGCCCCTTTGGCGAGCTGTTCGAAGCGGAACGTTATCTGGCGCAGCGGGTCGGTCAGGAACACCGGATTCTGCGGCACACCCAGAGCGTGGAACGAGTCGTCGCTGATCAAGGCGCCGTTGTGACATGAGATGCAGCGCGCTTTCCCGGTGAACAGCCGCATCCCCTTCAGAGCCTCATCGGAAAGAGCCGACCGGTCGCCGGCGAGCCAGGCGTCGAGGGGCGACTCGTTGCTGACGATGGTTCGCTGATAGGCGGCGACGGCGCGCAGCGCATCGTCCCAATGCGGGTATTCGGTGCCGAAGACATTACGGAAACGTTGCACATATTGGGGGATCTGGGCGAGGCGCTCCTCGGCGAGCGCGGAGTCGAGGTTTCCGGCCACCGAGCCTCCCCACGCTCCCGCCGCCTGTGAGTCCAGGACCTTCTTGCTCCCATCCCGGTTGAACCGGCTGTAGTAGCCGACATTCACAATGGTGGGCACGTTGCGCCAGTGGCTGGTTCCCGGCCCGGCGAAGGAAATCGCGGTCTGTGCGGCGAAGCCGGTGCTGGCCGAATGGCACGAGTTGCAGCTCAGCGAACCGTCGGCGGACATGCGGGGGTCGAAGAACAGCAGCCTTCCCAGTTCGACTTTCTCCGCTGTGGTCGGGTTGCCGAGGGGTTCCGGGACGTTCTCCAACAGGGCAAGGTCGGGAAAGCCGACCTCCTGAGCCTGGGTCATCCGCTGGGCGGCAACGACGACGATGCCGGCCCCGACGACGGACAGCATGACCAGCCCCACACGGCTTCTGAGGATCCTGGCCATATCAACCCCCTCCCAGTGGCACGGTCCGGTATTCAGGCAGGTCGGGTACCTCAACGGCTATCGGATCGCTGCTCAGTGATTCGAGGAACGCCACCAGCTCGGCGATCTCGGTTTCGCTCAACCCGAGAGGCTCCAGCCCGGCGGTCTGCCCGGCGCCGCCGCCGGCGTTGTAGAAGGAGACGACATCCTCGAGAGTGGCCATGCTGCCGTCGTGCATGTAAGGCCCGGTGCGGCCGACCTCCCGCAGCCCGGGGATACGGAACAGTCCCCGGTCGGCCGGGTCGAGGGTGACCGCGTAACGTCCCGCGTCCTGGCGCAGGTTTCGGTAGTCAGGCACGCCGAGGGTGCGGAAGAAACGACGGAAGGTCACGTGCAAAGCGGGGTCGCCGAAGAACGCGGCGTCGGTTCCCACACCGGTGTCGGCGAATCCGGTGCTGGTGAACAGCGGGCCGCTGTGGCATGCGGCGCATCCCGCCTTGCCGTTGAACAGTTCCAGCCCCGCCGACGCCTCCGAAGACAACGCGGCAGTGTCGCCTCCCGTGAAACGGTCGTACGGGCTTGGGCCGGACACCAGCGACCGGGTGTAGGCGGCCAGTGCGTTGAGCACCCTGCCGAAGCTGGGACCACCGCCAAACGCCTCTTCGAAAGCGGCGACGTATGCCGGCGCCTGGTTGAGCCGCTCAACCATCAGCCGTCCGTCCATCGACATGAAATGCGCTTCGGTGAGGTGGTCCCGAACCACAGTCGCCATGTCGGAGCCGTCGAGACGGCCGTCCCAATAGATGAGGTCTGCGAACCCGGTGTTGTACAGCGTGGGAGTGTTACGGAAGTACTGCGTGGATGGGTAACCGTCGCTGATGGCCAGCCCGTCGCTGAACGCAGTGTCGGGCGAATGACAGCTCGAGCACGACAGGGAGTTGTTGCCCGACAGGCGGGGGTCGAAGAAGAGGATCTTTCCGAGGGCGATCTGGGCGTCGGGGGCGGTCCGGCCCTCGGGCAGCGGTTGGAATCTCTCACCTCCAGATTCGGCGGGCAGCGCCAGGTCGACAGCTACGACAACGGTATCGGGGCTTCCCAATGCCACCGCATTGTCGGTGCCGAGCACTTCCAGATACGACACGATCGTGTCCAGATCGGTGCTGCTCAGCGAATCCGCGAAGGTTTGCAGCATGACGCCCGCCGGGCAGGGCCCGCTGGGGCAGGCGGGGGCGAGGAACGCATTGGGCTCGAGGATCGATTGACGGATGTACTCCGCGCCGCTGAGCCCGGTGACCCTCGTCGGGGCGTCGGCACCGATGTGCTCCAGGTTGGGTCCGACGGTGCCGTTGGCTCCCGGGATGCCGGGAATCATGTGGCAGCCCCCGCATCCGGCCTTGGTGAACGCGGCCACATATGGTGCCGGAGCTACCAACTGTTGCGCCGTCTCGGGGCCGAGGGCATGGGTGCCGGACTCTTCACCCTCACTCACGGCGAAGCTGACGGCGATCGTCATCAGGGCGATCACTGCCATCCCGCCGACTATCAGTACTGCGTTGGGAGCCAACGGCGGGGGGTTGGCAGCGATGAAGGCGGCACCGCCGAGAACGAGGGCGGCCACCACGGCGGCGGTAACGACGGCGGTGATATTGCTACCGGCGAGGAGGATGCGGGAGAACCCGAAAACGAAGCCTGCCGCCGCCAGCAACCCAACCGCGGGAACCGCGACCGCGGCTGCGGATTCACGGAGGAACGTGGCACGTGTCGGCCACGCCTCCCCACCGAGACCGAGCAGTTCGGGAGAGGCGAGGATGAAAGTGGTTGCGGCCGCGGCGGCACCTACTCCAATCCCGGTGATGGCGGCGAGGATGACCGCCCGGAAGACTGACAGCGACACGACACCGGCCGGGGCGTCGGGTTCGAATGGAGTGCCACCACCGATGCCGAATCCGGTCTTGAAGGCGGCGAAGCCGATGACTACCGCGGCGGCGCCTCCGGCTGCCACGATGAGGATGGTGGAGCGGCGCGACCGGGCACCGTCGCCACCGATGAGGCCAACCGTTATCAGGGCGATCAACAACCCGCCGAGCAGGGCGGCGATGACGACATACAGATTCAGTGCGCCGCTGGTAACGAGGAATTCGGGACGGGAACGTGAAGCTGTCGGGTCGATGACGACAGCCGAACCGGCATCAGTGAGGATGCTGGCGGTGACCGCCATCGCCATGATGCCCAGCACCGCACCTGCCAGCGCGCCCAAGGCGGCTGTTGTGATGGTACGGCGGGCCAAGCCTTCCTCCACTTCGACGACGGACGGGGCGGCATTCTAGAGACAGAGGCCTCTCCGGCCGGTGGCAGGTCAGCCCGGATCGGTGAAGGTGTTGACGCCGCCGTACGATGACGGCTCAGCGGGTGGCGACGATGAACAGCCGGGGGAAGGGGAAGATGGTTTCCCCGCCGGGCCGGCTCGGATACGCCTTCCTGAGCCGGCCGGCGTAGATGTCGAGAAAACGGCTCATTTCGTCTTCGGAGACGACATCGAAGAGAGGCCGCAGGATGCTGCCTTTGACCCAGTCGAGCACCGCATCGGCGCCGTGGAGAACCTGCATGTAGCGGGTGGTCCAGATGTCCACCGCGGTGGCGTGCGGAGCCAGCATGCCGTAGTAGGCCTCGGGGCCGGCCACCGGCGGATGGGCATAGGAGGCCCGCAGCTCAGCGGTGCCCATCTGCTCCTCGTCGAGGACCCGGCGGAGAGCTCGATGGGAGGGCTCATGCCAGCTGAGGGGCATTTGCACGGCCAGCACACCGCCGGAGGCGAGGAATCCGATCAGACGGGGAAACAGAACCTCGTGGCAGGGCACCCAGTGCAGTACCGCGTTGGCGTAGATCACGTCCACGGGAGCCTCTGGCTCCCAGGTGGCAACGTCCTGTAGCTCCCACTCGACCCGGCTGGCACCGGCGGCCGCTTGCGCCAGCATCTCCTCCGACGTGTCCGATCCGACCACCCGGGCTTCGGGCCAGCGGTCCGCCATCATCCGGGCCATCTCCCCCCGTCCGCAACCAAGATCGTGAATCAGCCGGGGAGCCGGGTGATCGACCCGAGAAAGCAGCTCGAGCGCCGGCCGTAGGCGGGGCGCGGCGTAGCGGCCGTACTGTTCGGGATCCCAGGTCACACCGACAGGATATGACGTCGGCCGGGTGCTGCTGGGTTGAAACATGCGGCCCTTCCGGATTGAGGGGCATCATGGGGCCCACAGACGGTAGGTCCATTCTGACGGAGTCTCCACGCTGGGCTAACATGAGTCGTGCCCGAGCCGTTCGGGCCTCGCAGGGTCGTCCATCGCAGTAGCGCGGCGGCCATTCGGTCCTCGTGATTCCCAGGAGTCCGCAGCTCGAATGCGTGACGAGTCGGGCTCGTGAGCCGGGCAGAGGATCGAGATACCCACTTCCCTCCCCGCCCTTTCTCGGTCTCCGTCTCGAACACCTGCGGAGAAGCGCAATCCGGGTACCGACCCGATACGCGTCGACAGGACGCACGACCCAGGAGGTCGACCATGACAACCACCGGAACAGTCAAGTTCTTCAATGAGCAGAAGGGATACGGCTTCATCACCTCTGCAGATGGGGCCGACGTATTCGTCCACGCCTCCAACATCGTGGGGAGCGGATTCCGCTCGCTCACCGCGGGACAGTCGGTTCAATACGAGACCGCGCCGGGGCGCAAAGGGCCAGAAGCCGTCAACGTCAAAGCCGTCTGACATGGCACGCCGCGGGCGGGAGGGAATAGCGAAGCGTGCTCGGGAACGGGCCCGCCAAGCACGTCAAGAGGAAAAGCGTCTACGGCGCCGGTCCTCGGCCGCCGCATCCGATCCGAAGGATCTGCCCGACGAGTCGGCGCTGATGGAGGAGTTCCGGGTGCTCAGTGAACGCTACGCCGCCGGCCTCGTCGCCGAGGACCTCTACACGGAAGAGAGGCAGCGGATCTTCACCGAGCTCGGCATCAACACCGACGGCACCGGTTGAGCCGTCGCCCGACCGTGCAGTCTTCGACCGGCGCCACATGCCCCGCCATTCGCCCGTCGTCGACCCGATGCGGCACCGAATCCCGGGAACCAGAGGGCCGGGCCGGACGTCGTATCCGTAATTGAGGAGGGCCCGGTCGCGGCGCCCCAATCGTGCCGTCGCGTCGACGGCAGGTTTCCGCCCGGGTTGAACCGCTGATGAGGTGTGGCCCGGCGCCGGATGAGACCCCCGTGCCGGGCGGACAGGAGGGTGTTGAGAGACTCGATCCGAATGGAGTCGACCGGGCGTGCACCGAGATGGCTCGCAGTTGCCCTGGTGGTTGCGCTCCTGCCGATCATCGGCACGGTTTCGGCGGCCGGAGCGGGCGAGCTGCCTCCGGGTGGGACGTTCATCGACGACGACGGCAACGCCCATGAGGGATACATCGAGGCCATCGCGGCTGCGGGGATCACCTCGGGATGCAACCCGCCGCAAAACGACATGTACTGCCCGGGGAACGGCGTGACCCGGGGCCAAATGGCCACCTTCCTCACCAACGCCCTTGGCCTGCCGCCCAGCAACAACAACGGGCCTTTCGCCGACCACTTGGAGTCTGTACACCGGCGAAACATCAACGCTGTGCGCATCGCCGGGATCACTTCGGGATGCAATCCGCCGGCCAACGACATGTACTGCCCGGGGAACAGCGTGACCCGGGGCCAAATGGCCACCTTTCTGGCGAAGGCGCTCGGCCTCCCCCCGTCCAACGACGACGGCCGGTTCATCGACCATCGCGACTCGGTGCATCGCCAGAGCATCAACGCGATCCGCATCGCCGGCACCACCTCGGGCTGCAACCCGCCGGCCAACGACAGGTTCTGCCCGGCCGAGCCGGTCACCCGCGCCCAGATGGCCACCTTCTTGGGACGCGCCCTCGGCCTCGAGCCGATGGTGCCGCCGCCCCGGCCTCCGTCGCAGGCACCTCCGGGGGTGTTCATCAGCGGCGGCCGGTGGCTGATCGACGGGCGGGTCACCAACAGCGGCTCCCGTGCCGCCGGCCTGCTGGTCAACGTCCGGGCAGTGCAAGGGATATTCGACGATCAGAACCCGGCGACGAGAGACCACTGGGCCTATCCGAGCGGATCAGGTTCTGGAAGCTGGTCCGCCGCTTCCGTCGAGCGCAACGTTTCGGAATTCATCGGCACCATCGGTGACTGGGCGGCGGCCGG
>CAZIEQ010000071.1:0-9846 GCA_964538725.1 uncultured Acidimicrobiia bacterium
ACCGTGGGAGGGATCTCTCGCTAGGCGGCTGCGTGGGCGGCCGCGTCGATGTGTTCCGGGGCGCGTCGGGCCGCAGCCGCGGCCGTCTCCGCCGGCGGGCCCCGGTAGATGAGCCCCACCGCGATCCGTCCTTCGGCCCCCAGATCGGTAACGGTGGCAAATGCCGCTGCCCTGTCGGAGGGGTCGTAGGCAGGGTCGGTGTCGACGTCGGTCAGCGTGGCTTCCCAGGCGGCGTACGTGTCGTTGTATGTGACGCAGGGGGACAGGATCTCCAAGAAGGCGAACCCGTTCCTGCTGCGGGCATGGTCGAGGGCCGCGACTGTGAGGCGGTTGAGCTGATCGGCCCGGCGGGCGAAGCCGCGAGCGAGGAAGGTCGTTGCCGGTATCGACAGGCCCAACACGATGGCGTCTATCCCCTGCCGGCCGGCGGTGTCCTGATGGGTGGGTGAATCCTGGCCCTTGGTGAGGCCGTACGTGCCGTTGTTCATCACGATGTAGGTGAGGGACGGGTTGCGGCGGAAGGTGTGGACGAGATGTCCCATGCCGATGGCGTAGCCGTCGCCGTCGCCGCCGGTGGCGATGACCGTCAGGTCCGGGTTGGCGAGCTGGACTCCGGTGGCGGTGGGCAGCACCCTGCCGTGAAGGGCGTGGTAGCCGTAGGTGCCCATGTTGTTTTGCACGGTGCCGCTGCAGCCGATACCGGCCAGCACCATCACCTCATGGGATGGGACATCGAGCGCCGCCAGTGCCCCGGTCATTGCCGCCTGCACTCCGAAATGGCCGCAGCCGGCACACCAGATGGGATGGGATGGGGTGTAGGTGGCCGTCATTGTCCTTCCCCCTCCAGTATCTGCTCCACCAGCTCCGCCGGCCGGAAGGGCAGGCCGTCATATCTGAGGACACTGCGCACCTCGGTGGTCGTCCCAGCGCCGGCGACGATGGCCGCGACATGGCCGGATGCGTTGTGCTCGACGACATAGACGCGATCCCGATCGGCGACGAACTCGGCCGTATCGTCGATGATCGGCCACAGGGTGCGCGGCTGCAGGCATGCCACATCGACTCCGGCGGTATTCAGCATCTCGACGGCTTCCTCCATCACGCCGGACTCCATTCCGGTGCCGATGAGCCCAACAGTGGAGCTGTCGCTGCCCCATCGGCGGCCGCGTGGCAACAGGTCGCGCACCGACTCGACCTTGGAGAGCCGTTTGTCCATCATCGACATCCGGTTGTGCGGCTCGGTGGACACGTGTCCCCATTCATCGTGTTCGTTCCCCGTGACGAGGTGCATCCCTCCCGGGGTGCCCGCCACCGCCCACGGCGACACCCCGTCTTCGGTCACCAGATATCTTCTGTACTCCGCCTGTTCGGCGAGGTCGCCGGCGGAGAGGCGGTCCCCTCCGTCCACGGTCACTTCGCCCAGGTCGAAGAGGTCGACCGTCGTGGAATCCTGTGAGACGGCCTGGTCGAGCGCCACGTAGACGGGGCCCTGGATACGCTGCGCCAGGTTGGTGGCGGCGATACCGATCCGGTAGCAGTCGGTGGGGTCTCCGGGAGCCAGCACGATGCGGGGAAAATCACCGTTGCCACCGTGGAGCAGCATGCCGAGGTCGCTCTGTTCGGGTTTGGTCGGCATGCCGGTAGACGGACCCGACCGCTGGCAGTCCACGATCACCAGCGGGATTTCTGCCGAACCGGCGTGGCTGACTCCTTCCTGCATGAGGGCGATGCCTGGCCCCGAGCTGGCGGTCATCGTTCTGGCCCCGGTGAGGGCGGCGCCGAGAGCCATGTTGACCGCAGCCAGCTCATCTTCCGCTTGCACGGTGACGCCTCCAAAGCGGGGAAGCTGGCGCTGCAGGAAGGTGAGGATCTCCGAAGCGGGTGTGATCGGATATCCGGTGTAGAAGCGGCCACCGGCTGCGAGAAACCCGAATGCGAGCGCCTCGTTGCCGCTGATGAGGATGCGGTTGCCGCCCGTCATCCGCTCCAGAGCCCACGGTCCCTGGCCGGCTGCGATACCGGTGTCGTCGGCATAGTCGAAGCCGGTGGCCAGCGCCCGCAGATTGGCCTGCTGCGCCGAGGGACGTCCGGCGAAGCGTCGTTCGAGGACTTCTGCCGCTTCTGTGTCCGCCACACTGAGGATGCGGGCCAGCACGGCGAACCCGAAGCTGTTCTTGAAGAGGTCGCGACGAAGGTCGCGGACTGCCATACGGGCGAACGGGATCTCGAACACGGTTGCCGATTCGGGGAGGTACCCCGCCGGCGGGGGACCAGCCGAACTGTCGAAGATCACGATGCCGCCGGAGTCGAGGCGCCTTCCGGCCCTCACGACCGCCTCGTCGTCGAAGGCAACCAGAAGGTCGAGAGTGTCGCCGACGTTGCGACGCGGCACCGTCGCCCCCCGGACGAGCGCGGCCGCATGGCCGCCTTTGATCCGCGACGCGACGTCGCGCGACATGTACATGTGGTAGCCGTGGCGACCCAGCAGCAAACCGAGGAGGGTCACCACCGTCAGCGATCCATCGCCGCCTTGTCCGGCCACCATCGCCTTGAGATCGATGACACGGCGCGCCGCGGGCAGGCTCATTCTTCTGGCTCCGCAGGGGCGCCGGGGCCCTTGGTGTAGAAGGTCTTCGGGTCGAGGTGGCCGAGGGCCTCCCGCTCCGCGTGGGTGGGCATCTGCGCAGGCAGCGGCCGGTTCGCCTTCTTGTCGGCGGACAGCTTGTCGAGGAGGAACGGACCTCGCGGCTCGTCCTCCAGCGGTCTGGTCTCCAACCAGCCGTCGTCGCAGGCGGCTTGAAACGCGGCGTGTCCTGCCTCGGTGCGGATCAGGGTGAACGTCCAACCGTCGAGGCCGATCCCCCCGGCGGCGAGATCCGAGTTCTCCGCCCCGTAGTCGAGGCAGTACAGGCAGGCCGGACGGGCAAACTGGCGGTACTTCTTCAGCGAGGCGGTCAAGATCTCGCCGTCGTCGAGACGCACCACCACCTTGCCTTTGATGTTGATGTTGTCGATCCGGTGCGCCTCAACACCGATCATGTCCCCGAGGCGGGCAATGCTCTGATGGGTGAAACTCTCCGAGCAGAAGAGGCCGATCACCAGGCTGATGTTGTCCCGATACCAGTCGGCGATCTGGAGGCGGATGCTGGAATTCTGTTGCAGCCTCACGCCGTCGACCTGACACGGCACGCCGACGACCGCCAGCGGATGCACATCGCGGCGGATCGCCTCCTGCAATGCCAACGTGTTGGGGGAGTAGGTGTAGCGGGAGGCTGCACACGACAGCACGTCATGGCGGGTGGTGGCCAGTTTGTGGCGACCGATCTGATTGTCGTCCGGCTCGACATCGCCGAGGATCGCTCCCGCCAATGTCCCGTTCTCCAGGGCACGGATCAACAGGGCAGACACCACACCGCCGTCTTGTCCGCGATCTAGGATCTCCGGGTCGGTTGCCCTCGCATAGACCCCGTAGGAGTAGGGGCCGTAACCCTCGTTGAGTGCCGGCGGGCGAAAGTCCACCATTTGCCCGAGGTCTTTGTCCACGGGGCGCAGCACCGGACACACCTCGGCGCACAACACGCAGTACACGCATGCATCGGTGCGGCTGTCCACCGGTCGTTCGTCTTCGTAGTCGAATACGTCGACGGGACATACCGTTACACAGGATGCGCAGCCGACGCACTTCCCGGAGTGGACGATCTCCTCCATGAGGAAATCGACGGCGCGAAAGCCACCTTTGTTCAACTCGCTGCGCCACGCGTACGCCCATTCGTGGGGGTCGGCAGCTCCCGCCAGCAGGTCCCGGTAGCGGTCCCGGACCCGGGCGGTGCGGGCTGCAGCACCCGCCGCGGTGGCCGGCTGAGGGGGCTTCGCCGTCACGAGGCGATCCGGGCTCGGTTGGGTACCTGCATGGTTGATGACGCTTTGTCGCTCTCCAATCGGGGCACGCTAGCGGCCGCCGACGGGTTGGCCGTCGTAGGGGTCTTTAGCATGCCCGTCATGATTCCTACCGACGGCTACCGGGTCGTATACCGGCGCAAGATCCGCTACAGCGACACCGACCTGCAGGGGGTCGTCTTCAACGGCAACTATTTCACCTACTTCGACGACGCCCTCACCGACTACTTCGAGCAGCTGGGTCTGCCGGAGCCCGTGTTCGCCGAGCACGGGCACGACATCACCGTCGCACATGCCGAAGCAGACTTCCGCTCAGCCGGTCTTCCCGGAGAGACCCTCACCGTCGCTGTCCGGGTGGACCGTATCGGGAACACGTCGCTTGCGGTGGGTTTGCGGGTGGAGGACGAAGCGACCGGGAGGCTGGTGGCGGCGGGACAGGAGGTGTACGTGGTGGTGGACCGCACGACACAGAAGCCCGTGCCGGTTCCTTCGTACCTGATCGCTGCCCTGGACGACGTACCGGCACCGCCTCCCGGCTAGGTACGCACCAGCCTGCGCTCCGCACGGTCGGTGAGGACGACACCCGCCAGAATCATGATGCCGCCGGCGACGATCCCCGACTGGAGTCGCTCATCCATGAACACCATCCCAGATGTGAGTGCGATCAGCGGAACCAGGTAACCGATCATCGACGCCTTCGTCGATGTCGTATGGCGCAACGCCCAGAAGAAGGCAAGAAAAGGCACCACGCTGCCAACCACGGCCAGATACCAGATCAGCTCCCATCCCCAAATGGTGATGCCCGACGGCAGACCTTCCATGACGGCCATTGTTGCGATGAGCAGCACCGCTCCACCGGCGAACTGCATTCCGGTGAGCTGCAGCGGGTCGTAGCCGGCTGGACGGCCTTTCGCATAAACCGCGGCGTAGCTGATGGATGCCGCCGCCAGCACCGACAGCACCGCTGCCGCCAACGGACGGCCCCCTTCGGCAAGGCCGCTGTTGCCCGAACCGAGCAGTAACGCGACTCCGGCGAAGCCGACGGCCAGCCCTGCCAGCTTGGCGACGCTCAGCGGCTCGTCGGGAAGCAGGAAGTGGGCGAAGGTTGCGGTCAGCAGCGGCACCAGTGCCACCAGCAGTCCTACGAAACCTGCCGAGGCGTATTGCAGAGCCAGTGTGAACAGGATGAAAGGCAGCGCCAGATTGGTGACGGCCATCATTCCGCCGAGGATGAGCCTGCCGCGGTCTATCCGGATGCGCCGGCGGCGTGCTGCCAGCAGCCCGTAGATGATCACAGCGGCCAGGATGGACCTGATGGTGACCAGGCCGACGGGGGGTACTCCGGCGTTTAGGGCGGCTCGGGTGGCCACACCGGTCGTGCCCCATGCCAGCGAGGCAACTCCCATCGCAGCCCAGATCTTCGGTCCCACCCGCCCAGATTATGAGTGCCGGCCGGGTTGCGAGCTGGGAGGGGATATGACGATGCGTTACGTTGCGAATCTGTCATAGGCGTCTACCAATGTGGAGCCATGTTGGAGAGCTTGAAATGAGCTCGCTCCGGTCTGCATCGACGAGTTGGCGGGTGCAGACCTCTCTGCCATGACCCCAGCCACCATCGAGGCCGAGATCGTCGAATTGCGTCGCGATCTGGACGCTTTGGAGGGACAGTGGCTGCGGCGCCTGTCGATGTTCGAAAGGGAGAGGGCATACGAATCGCAGGGTTTCCTCAGCATGGAGGCGCGGCTGGTGGATCGGTGAGGCCGACGCCCTGCACGATATTGGCCGGTTCTTCCGCGACAGCAGCGGCACCTCCGTCTCGGGTGGCGAGAGGCCCATGTAACAGTCGTCGTCGAGCTGGAGACGTTGGAGCGAAGGGCGAGCAAGAGATGTGAGTTCGACCACTACGGCGTCGTTCATCCTCAGGCTGCCCGCATGCCGGCCTGTGACGCCGGCATCAGCAGGGCGCCACCTGCGTCCTGACGACTGTCGATGCCAGGATGGTCACATGGCTGAGCGAATGATCTGGACCGCGCGCGGCACCCATTCCGGAGCTTTCCGGGTTGGTGAATGGCGGTTCGTCGCCGCTCTCGCCGGTATCTGGGGCAGTTCTTTCCTTCTCATATCCATCGCTTTGGAGGCGTTGCATCCGGGGCTGTTGGCCGCCGGCCGGGTCCTTCTCGGCACCGCGACCTTGGCCCTTGTGCCCAGGGCACACCGCCGTATCGAGCGACGCGACCGGCCCCTCGTGGCACTGGCAGGGCTGGCCGGCATCGGCGTTCCACTGTCGCTGTTCGCCATCGCCCAGCAGTCGGTGGACTCGGCAGTCGCAGGGGCATTCGTGGCGGCCATCCCGGTGACGGCAGCCCTCATGCATATGGCGCTGTCCCGCAGCCTGCTGCGGCCGCTCCAGATGACAGGTATCGGCATCGGGTTCCTCGGTGTGCTCGGCATGCTGTGGCCCGCCTTGGGAGGCGCCGAGGGGACTCTCAGCGGAATGGGCCTCATCCTTCTCTCCGTGCTCAGTCTGGGTTTCGCCAACAACCTGTACGCCCCTTTGCAGCAGCGCTACGGCGGCCTCACCGTCATCGTGTGGGGTCATGTCGCCGCCGCGGTTGCAGTGACGCCGTTCGGTCTGATCGGGGCAGACGATTCCACTTTCGAGCTGGGGCCTGTAATCGCCATGATCGTTCTGGGAATCCTCATGACGGGGGTCGCTCGTGTCCTGCACATCACGGTCGTCGGTCGGGTGGGCCCCGCCCGGGGGGCCATCACCGGGTATGCGGTACCGGTCGTCGCCGTCACCTTGGGAGTCGTGGTCCGTGGTGACACGATCGAGGCGGTGCAGCTCGCCGGGCTGGCGGTGACGCTCCTCGGTGGGCTGCTGATCAGCCGCCGCGAATAGGCTCTCGACTGATGGAAGGCCCTTTGTGGACACCCCCACCGGACGTGGTTGCCAACGCCAACGTCACCGCAGTCATGTCTGAGCTGGGTTTCGATGACTACCGGTCGTTCCATGCCTGGACAGCCGGTGAACGGGCGGCCTTCTGGGGTGACGCGGTGCAGCGGCTCGGAATCGTGTTCGACGTTCCCCCCGACACCATCCTCGATATTTCCCGAGGGGTCGAGCAGCCCCGTTGGCTCGCCGGGGCTCGACTCAACATCGCTCAGAGTTGTTTCACGGCAGATCCCCAACGTACCGCTGTCGTGTATGCCGAAGGAGGCGAGATCCGCAATGTCGGCTACGGGGAGTTGCAGGCGCAGGCGGCGGCCGTGGCAGCAGGTTTGAAACGTATCGGCATCGGTGTCGGCGACCCGGTGGCCATCGCCATGTCGATGAACGCCGAGTCTGTGGCCGCCTATCTGGGGATCGTGGCCGCCGGAGGAGTTGTGGTTTCCATAGCCGACAGTTTCGCCTCCGCGGAGATCGCAACCCGGCTGCGGATCGCAAACACAGGCACTGTGATCACTCAGGACGTCATCAGGCGGGGCGGCAAGATTCTTCCCATGTATGAAAAGGTCGTCGAAGCCGGTGCCGGGCGCTGCATCGTGATCGGCGATTCCGTGTCACTGCGCCCCGACGACCATGCGTGGGATGATTTCCTCGACGTTGGTGCTCCGTGGCAGCCCGAGATTATGCCTCCCGATGCTCCAACCAACATCCTCTTCTCATCCGGTACGACCGGCGATCCCAAAGCCATTCCATGGGATCAGACGTCTCCCATCAAATGCGCCGTCGATGGTTATTACCACCAGGACGTACATTCGACGGATGTGATCGCATGGCCTACCAATCTGGGTTGGATGATGGGTCCCTGGCTCATCTATGCCCCCCTCATCAACAACGCGTCTCTCGCTCTTTACGACGATCTGCCCACCGGAAGAGGTTTCGTCGAGTTCGTTCGCGATGCCGGAGTAACCATCCTCGGTGTGGTTCCGAGCCTTGTGGCCGGCTGGCGTGCCCGCGGCGTTCTCGGCGGCGTGGACTGGTCCCGAATACGGGTATTCTCCTCCACCGGTGAGGCCTCCAACGAGGCCGACATGGAGTGGCTGATGGCTGCCGCCGGCGGGAAACCGGTCATTGAATACTGCGGCGGAACAGAGGTGTCGGGGGCATACATATCCGGAACCGTCGTGCAGACCCAGCTGGCGGCAGCCTTTTCGACGCCTACGGTCGGACTCGACTTGGAGATTCTCGATGAAGAGGGAAACGCCGCCACCGCCGGGGAGGTATTCCTGGTCCCGCCGTCGATAGGGATGTCGAATGTGTTGCTCAACAGGGATCACCATGAGGTGTACTACGCCGAGGTTCCCAGGCCGGGATTGCGCCGCCACGGTGACCACATGGAGCGTTTGCAAGGTGGCTACATCCGCGCCCACGGGCGTGCCGACGACACCATGAACCTGAGCGGGATCAAGGTGGGCTCGGCGGAGATCGAACGTGTGTTGCTCGACGTGGCCGGGGTCGCCGAGACGGCGGCGATTGCAGTCGAGCCGCCCGGAGGGGGTCCGTCGCGTCTTGTCATCTACGCGGTGCCGCATCCCGGTGTGGAGCCCGATGTGAAAGGGTGGCTCGTCGACATGCAGCGTGCCGTGAGTACCGGCCTCAACCCGCTGTTCAAGATCGCCGACGTCGTTGCCATCAATGAACTGCCTCGGACCGCTTCGGCGAAAGTCATGCGACGAAAGCTTCGCGCCGCCTACGGTTGAACCTTGGCCTATTCCTGATTCTGCGTTACTCTTCGACCAACCCCCCGGAAGGTTAGGAGAGCCACATGGCGATGTCGCCGGAGCATAAAGCGGCGATAAAGAAAGGGCGGGCCGAGGCGGCTGCGGTGAAGAACTATCTTCACGCCTTGGAATCCGCTGGAGGTCGTCGCACCCCGAAAGAGCGGCTGGAGGCCAGACTGGCCCGCGTAGAACAAGCAATGGCGGTCGAGACCAATACGCTGAAGCATCTAGATCTTCTCCAGGACAGGCTGGACACGGAGAAGGCCCTTGCCAGTTACGACGAAGGGCCTGACCTGGCGAGCATCGAAGCTGCGTTCATCAGGGCGGCCGGAGGCTATGGAGAGCGAAAGAACATTTCTTACAAGGCATGGCGCCTCAAGGGAGTGTCTCCTTCTGTTCTGAAAGAAGCTGGTATCAGGCGCACCCGCGGCTGATTGCCGCCTCGTCGGAGAGAGCCCGGACTTCGGTCCGGGCTTTTTCTTTTCGCGGCCTCAGTCTGTCCCCCTTGCGCGGGGATGCCCTTGGCTGTATTTACTTCCTTGCAGGCTGAAGCCAGCTCTGGTTTTCGCGTTCTTGCCGATTACTTCGCGGCCGACCAGGATAAACGACACAGGGGATTCTGAACCATGGCCACAGCGGCCATCCAGAATGGGGAGAGCGCCGAGGCGCGTGCTGCTGCCGTGCCCCGGCGCCGCTGGTGGACGCGCTTCGGCTATCAGCACGTCCTCATGGTGGCAGCAGGAGTGGTGGCAGTGGTCGCCAACCTCGTCGTTCTGCACGCCGGCGATCCACAGACCGCGATTCTGGTAGCACGGTTGGACCTCAGACCCGGCGATGTGCTCTCCATAGAGTCATTTGACCTCACCTCGGTTCCCATCGCCGGCGTCACCGCCGCCCGATTCATCGAAGATGCAGGAAGGGTGGTGGGCCGTGAGGTCCGGCGGCCGCTATCACAAGGAGATCCCATTCTGGAGAGCGACCTCCGGCCCCCGGGACTCGGCGGAAGTCGTGCCATGAGCCTGAGCATCGATCCACAGGACGCGGTAGCCGGCGCTCTCGTCGCCGGCGACATCATCGACGTGATTGCCGTCGACGGCGGCACTGCCAGCTATGTGGCGTCGGGACTCGACGTTGTTGCGGTGACCGGCGACGCCGGTCGTTTCGGCGGCTCTGCATGGGCGGTGACCGTCGCCGTCGACGACCGGCAGGCGCTTCGGCTGG
>CAZIEQ010000072.1:0-9774 GCA_964538725.1 uncultured Acidimicrobiia bacterium
CCCGCCGCATCGGCGCCGCAGTGGGAAGGCTGGCAAACCTGTGCCGCAGGTGTGTAGGCCGGGCACCGCAGACCGCTTGGGCGGATCGTGCCTCCGCATTCCGTTCCCGCCTCGCAGGCTTGCTGCGCGACCGGGGCATCGTGCTGTCTGCCGCGGCCCTCGTCAGCCAACTTTCCGTGTTCGCCGTAATGGTGGCGACGATGCGCTTCTCGGGAATCCCCGAGGTCGACGTGGCATGGGCAGAAGCGCTCGCAGTGTTCGCCTCGGTGCGGCTCGCCTCGGCGGTGCCCATACTGCCCGGCAACGTCGGGTTCGCAGAGTTCGGTTACATCGGCGGGCTGGTGCTGGCCGGAGGCAACATCACCGAGGCAGTCGCCGCAGTGTTGCTGTTCCGCTTCCTCACCTTCTTCGTCCAGATCCCCATCGGCGGAGTCACCTTCCTCATGTGGCAGCGCCGCACCGGCCGTCAAACCATGGAACCCCGCGCCGCCTGAAGGCCCTCCTCAGCAGTGAATCGGCACACCACCAGCACATGCCGATTCACCCAAGATGTGCCCCCACCTGGGATCTCCGGCCCTGGTGGAGTGGCGTCTGTCGACGCCGCTGAGGCCGAGAAGGGAATGCAGGCAACCATCCACCGGGTGGCAGACAGGACCAACCGGCCGCGGTGTTCGCTCTGGTAGCGCTCATCACGCCGCCGGCAGCGACGCTTCCACCCGGCGAGGGAAGCCGAAGGCGGTTCCACATCGGGTATCGGATGCACACGACCCGGCGTGCTGTTCCCCTATCCAGATTGAACTCCACGGCTGGCCGAATCAGGCAGCCACAGCCGCCGCCATTGCGTGGAAGAGAAGGTTGGAGGCGAGGATCGCAGTCTGCTCGCGGTGGTCCGTCATCGGGTTCACCTCGTTCAGACACACTCCTGAGGCACGCGGTGCCAGCGCCTCCAATAGGCCGAACATCTGATTGCTGGTCAACCCTCCAGGCTCGTGCCAGCCCACACCAGGGGCATAGGCGGGATCCAACACGTCGATGTCTATCGCCACAAAGAGCCGGCTGGTCCTTTCCAGGCGTGCCATCACAGTCTCAACCACCCAGTCGATGCCGTGGCGGTGCACCCGGCGGGCTGGAATCTCCAACAGCCCGGTCTCGTCTATCCACCGTTTCGATGAGGGAAAGTTGAAGTTGCGAACCCCCACCTGTGCCGAGCGGTCGGGGCGTACCCGCTCCAACTCCACTGCTCTTCGCATGCCGCTCGACTGGCTGAAGCGCCCTTGGGCGTCAGACTCGTCGAGCACGTCGAGATGAGCGTCAAAGTGAACGACAGCCACCTCACCCTCCGACGCATCGTGCAGGCCGGCTACGGCAGGAAAAAGGATCGAGTCGTCCCCTCCGACGACCAGCGGAACCAATCCGGCAGCCACCGCGGCCATCACTTTGTGACGGGTTGCGCTGAGAGTCATCGCCAGGTCGTGAGGCACGACGTCGACATCACCCAGGTCGGTGAACGTGGCGGCGGGGAATGGAATCACCTCGTCGTGGTCCACCCAGTAGATCTGCTCACACTCCACCCGGCTGGTCATCCACGCCAAGTGACGGCGCACCGCGTCAGGGGCATAGCGGGCTCCCGGCCAGCCGAGGGTGGCGGCTCCGTCGAAAGGCACTCCGACGAAGCCAAACCGTTTCACGCCAGCCCGTTCAACCAATCTGCTACTGCCCCGCCGATGAGATCGGGAGAGTCCTCCTGAATGAAATGCACTCCGGGTACCGTCACTTCGGTCTGGTTGGGCCAGGTTCGGCAGAAGTCGCGCTGCGGGCCGGTCAAAATGGCTCCGGGATCAGCGTTGACGAACAGTTTGGGCACTTCGCACCACGTCAACCATTCGCTGTAGGACGAGACGATCTGATGGGTGTCGGCCGGGTGGCCGGCGATGGGGATCTCCCGCGGCCATGTGAGCGTAGGCCTACGGGCTTCACCAGGCTCCACATACGGTCGCCGGTACACCTCCATATGCTCCTCTGGGATCCCGGCCAGTGTCGACCCCGGCAGCACCCGCTCCACGAAGACGTTGTTGTCGAGCACCATCCCTTCGCCTGCGTCGGACCGCAAGCCTTGAAAGACACCCCGAGCGGCCTCGGGCCAGTCTTCCCACGACACGGGGCGCACTACGGCCTCCATGTAAGCGAAGCCGCGTACCGCTCCACGGTGGCGGTTTCCCCAGTCGAAGCCGAGAGCCGACCCCCAGTCGTGGATAACGAAGGTAACCCTGTCGGCAACCCCCAGCTTCTGCAGAAGCCCGTCGAGGAACCGCCGGTGGTCTACGAAGCGGTAGCTGGAAGGCCCCGACTCAGGCAACTTATCGCTGTCGCCCATGCCGATCAGGTCCGGGGCGATACAGCGGCCACGGTCGACGAGATGCGGGATGATGTTGCGCCACAGATACGACGACGTCGGATTGCCGTGCAGGAAGACGATTGGATCACCGGCCCCCTCCTCGACGTATGCCATCTCCAGCCCGCCGACAGTTGCCCGCTTCTTGTCCACGTTGCGCTCCTCAGCCGGAATCGGCTCCGAACCTACTGCAGTGGAGGAAGATGGGTGGCCGGCGCAACTATCGCCGGCAAGCGGTCAACTCTGGATGTAGCGTTGCAGCTGATCGATCATGAATTCCTGGTCGGTGATGACCGCGTGCACGACGTCGCCGATGGAGATCACGCCCTCTACGGAGCCGTCCACCACGACCGGCAGGTGTCGTATGTGCCGGTCGCTCATCAGGTTCATACAGTCGCGGATCGTTTTGTCAGGCTCGACTGTGACGACACTCGCCGTCATCGCCTCGCGCACCGCCATGTCATGGGAACTCTTGCCGATGAGAATGACCTTGCGCGCATAGTCGCGCTCAGAGAAGATCCCCACCAGGGAATCCCCTTCCATCACCAGCAAGGCGCCGATGTCACGTTCCGCCATCACCTCCAGGGCGTGGTAGATCGAGTCTTCCGGGCCGACGGAGATCACGCTCCGACCTTTCTCGTCCAGAATCTGAGCCACTGTCCGCACGTGCCCTCCCGCACTACATAGACCACACGACTATACGGCAGCCGACTCCGATTCGTAATGCTCGTCCAGATCAAGGGCAAGGTCGATGGCTTCCTCCAGGGAGATGGCTTCGCCGCGCCTCCACTGCGCATTGAACTCCTCATCATCGAGAGCGTCGCGTAGCGCTTCCAGCTCGTGATCGCGAAGCATCACCCGGTCGGCCGTGGGAGCCCCGTCGCCCCTCACGACATACTCCATTCCCCAAAACACTGCAGCGACGGCCGGTCTGTTCACCCGGCGGGCCAGCAAAGCCCACGAGGCCAGGATCGTCGGTGTCAGATCCGGGGCCTCCTTGCGGTTCCACTGCAGCGTGGCCTCGGTGTATAGGGAATGCGCCCAGCTCGGATCCCCGTAGAGGGCCTCCACATCCCCGAGCAGCAACGTCGTTGTCACCACGTCAACCCGGGATCCGACGCGCTGGAAAGTGGACAGCGCTTCCTCCAACAGCTCACCGGCATGATCGAAGTTGCCGCCGGCAAGCGCCAGGCTGCCTATCGCCTCGAGGATGCCGGCAACCCCCCGATCATGGCCGGTCTCCCGCAGAATCTCCAGAGCTTCGCCGTACAGCGTTTGCGCCGTGTTCAGCAGCCCCTCACTACGGGCGATCCATCCGAGCAACGAGACCGAGAAGCCCAGCGCCCAACGCCGCTTCGATGCTTTGAGGAGCGGTATCGCTTCCTCAGCGGCCTCCTTCGCCTCTGCGAGCCTCCCGCGGCCGATCAACAGGTACCCCAGCCTCATCAGCTCGGTTCCCAGTTCGGCAGGCGAATCGAGCGCCCGGATGTCGGCAATGCTCCGCCGAACATAGGCCTCGCCTCTCGTCGAGTCGCCTCTCGCCTCGAGCAGAAACCCTGCCCATGAAAGGGAGCGCGCCAGCAACAAAGGCGGAACCGCATCGGCTCTGCTGGTGAGGTCGAGAAGCCACCCGAGGGCTTCAGGAGTACCACCCCGCACCGACAGGAAGGTCCGCAGACCGTCTGCGAGGCGCAGCGCCGCGGTCGGGTCGTTGAGCGACATGAAGTAGTGCATGGCTCCGCGGAAGTTGTCCCTCTCCGGGTCGAGTTTGCGCAGCCAACCCGGTTCGTCGGGACCCCGCATATGCTGCTCGGCGTCTTCGGCGAGCGTGAGGAAGGCTTCGGCATGCCGCCGGATCGCGTCGGGCGTCTCGCCCATCTCGTCGAGCTTCTCCCGCCCGTGCTGCCGCACCGTCTGAAACAGCCGGTAACGAGTTCCCGCCTTCGTCTCCGCAGGGTTGACGAGTGACTTGTCCACCAGGTGCAGGATGGAGTCGAAGACACCAGCCTCATCAATGTCGTCGCCGGTGCACACCGCCTCGGCCAAGGGAAGCGTGAAGCCGCCACGAAACACCGAAAGGCGGCGAAACACCGCCTGTTCAACAGGTGTCAGCAGATCGTATCCCCAGTCCATGGCGGCCTGCAGAGTCTGCTGACGGTCGACTGCGGTGCGGCTCCCCGCGGTCAACAGCCGGAAGCGATCGTCGAGCCGGGCGGCGATCTCCTCCGGCGCCAGAGCGGACACTCGGCCTGCTGCCAGCTCGATGGCAAGCGGCAATCCGTCGAGACGGCGCACGATTTCGGTCACCGCCGCCTCATTGGCGGCCTTCAGCTCGAAGTCGTCCCTGGACCGCCGCGCCCGGTCCACGAACAGCCGTACCGCCTCCGCGTCGCCACCCTGGTCCTCGACGGCCATCGGGGGCACCCGATGCACGACCTCCCCGGCGACGCCGACGGGCTCCCTGCTGGTGACGATCACCTTGAGCCGTTCACAATCGCGCAACAGACGGTCGATCAGTGTCGCGGTTGCGTCGAGCTGGTGTTCAGCATTGTCGAAAATGAGGAGTATCGACCCGTCCCCGATGGAATCGGCAATACGGTCCCGCAATACTTCGGCGGAGGCCGCTTCGGCGCCCAAAACATCGCCCACCGTCAACAGGACGTCCTCGGGGCGCCGGGTTGCGGCAAGCTCCACCAGCCACACACCGTCGGCGAACGACTCGACCTCTTCCGCAGCCAGCTGAAGCGTCAGTCGCGACTTGCCCGAGCCGCCTGCGCCGGTGAATGTCACCATCCGGGCGTCGCTCAAGATCTGTCGTGCCACGGCCAGCTCGGCGACCCTCCCTACGAAGCTGGTCAGCTGCGTCGGAAGGTTGTGGCGATACGCGTCGAGGGACCGCAGCGGCGGAAAATGCGGGATCAAATCTGGATGAACGAGTTGAAACGCCCGTATGGGGGACGAAAGATCCCGCAGCCGTTGCGGCCCAAGGTCGCGCAGCGAGGCAGCCGCCGGCAGGGCATCGCCGAGCGCCACTCGGGCGGCATCAGACAGCAGTACCTGGCCTCCATGGGCAGCCACCAACAGACGGGCACAGCGATTCAGCGTGGGTCCGAAGTAGTCGTCGTCGCGATGCTCGGCGGGGCCGCTGTGCAGGGCTGCCCGCACCCTCACCGGCACCGGCAGACCGGCCTCCCGTATGCGTCGCTGCACGTCGATTGCGGCCCGAACCGCACCGGCCGGATCGGCAAAGGCCGCAGAGAAGGAGTCGCCGGCAGTCGAGAACACCCGGCCCCGGTGGGCGGCGACGGTATCGGCAACGATGGCGTCGTGTCCGACAAGTGCCTCCCGCATGGCGTCGGGATGCAACTCCCACAGGCGAGTGCTGCCTTCGATGTCAGTGAAAAAGAACGTGACGACGTCGTTCGGATCGCCGGTCAAGCGTTACCTCCGCTCGGCAAGGTGAAGTTACCAAGGCACGATGGCGTGCACATCCGATAGTGTGCGGCAACACGCCGGAGGTGCCGTGCAGACCAAAGACTTCCTCAGGCAGAGTGCCCTCTTCGGGCAGCTCTCCGATCGCGAGCTGGACGACGTGATGGCAACCGGCCGGGAGCGCTCCTTCGCCAACGGAACCGCCATGGTCTCGGAGGGAGATCCGGGAGCGCGCGCCTTCTACCTCATTTTGGAAGGAACTGCGCAGGCCCGCAAAGGTAGCGTCGTCCTTGCCGAGTTCGGCCCTGGGGACTACTTCGGCGAGATGGCGCTGCTGCTCGACGACACGCCGCGAACCGCGGACGTTGTGGCCACCGGTAACACCCGCTGTCTCGTCATGACCCAATGGGACTTCCGAGCATTACTGAGGGGCCATCCCGAATTCGGCGCCAAGATGATGACCGAGCTGGCAAAACGGCTGCGCGACACCGACCGGGCGCTGTCCGAGTAGATCGCGGTTGCAACCGTCGACGGCGCTTCCTCCGTCGCTCCCCGGCGCAGCACTCCGGCACGGCTTCTCGGCGACGATGTCACGGTGAGCAAGTGAACGGCGCAGTCGAGGAGCGCAGCTTCTCATCGTCCATGATCCCCGGGGGACCGCTCGGTGGCCACACAACATCCTCCCCACACCGGTGATCGCCGAGCCGTGGTCGTCATCGACGCCGGGTCCGGACTGCAACGGCCTGAAAGGCACCTCGGACTGCCGAAGGAAGTGGAATCACAGACCTTCCTGACCCACCTCTGGGGATCTCAACGCGGCCATTTCCTTGTTCCCAGTGGGTTTGGCTGAGGCTGGCGCCAGACTCGAGTACCGCTGGGCCGGAAGAATCGGGCCACTGAGCCTGGAAGCAGCTCCTGCGCCGCTGCATCACCCTGAGGGGTGCACCGCATGCCGTTTCGGTACTGCCACCGGTAGGTCGGCATCGCCATCGACCACGAAGCCGGTGAGCAGCGGATCGCTGAGTGGTCGAACTCGTCCGCGGATGTGGTTGCTTCTGCGAAGCTTCAGTCCTTCAATCGATCTGCCAGGCCGGACTGTGCTCCACCAGAAACATGCTGACTGCATGGACTCTGTCCAGGGGGTCGCAGAGGCGGTCCTGGTGAAACATCAGGTCAATCAGAGACACTTCGAGCTTCCCTGCCAGCGACAGACGATGCTCCTCTCGATCCGAAAAGGCCCCAAACCAGTCCACCGCGGAGACTTCGATGGGGAGGTCGACACCACCCAGGCCGGCCAGCTCGGCGGACAGCACCACCAGGTCGGGTGGGGAGCTCATCGGCGGCAGCGCCCAGCTGAAGAGAAAAGGGACGTTGAACTCGCCGTCGGCGTCCTCGGGAGGATCCTCCACCTCATCCATGGCGTCTTCCAACCGCAAGAGCAGCCGCGGCTCGACCTCTATCGCCAGGTGGAGGTCGAGTGGGCCCTGGCAGGCCTCTTCGGGATGGACCGCGATCTCCCACGACTGGTGCAGGGTGTAGGTCTCGACGAAATGACGCTCGTCGTGGACATGGAATCCATGCTCGATGGCATGGTCCTTGAGGTATTTGATGGTTCCCGAGAGGTCTACCGGTACGGCCATGGACACCCAGGCTATCGGGCCGCGGTGACACGACGTCGCTGCAGCAGCCAGCCGACGGCGACGGCGACGACGACGACGGCAACACAGAACAGGAAGGTCTCCGCCAGCGCAGAAGCCGTCGTTTCAGCCTGAGCCCGGGCGAGGGCGGTCTCATAGGCGGGATCGCCGATGGGGGGCAACACGAGGTCGTCCCGCAGAACATTGAACCGGTAGAGGCCCCAAGCGGTGAGCCCGGACAGCCCGACTGCGAGACCCATCAGCCGAAACAAGATCACCATGGCCGCCGCCACGCCTCGCTGATCGGCTGGAGCGGAGTCGACGACGGCGGCATTCGTCGGTGCGGTGACGAGACCGAATCCGACGCCGAGGAGCGCCAGCTGCCACGCCATCGTGGCAAACGACGTGTCCGCGGACCACGAGGACCCCATGAGGAGAAACCCGGCTCCGCTGAAAGCCAGCCCCACGAGCACAGGAGGGCGGTAGGTGGTCGCCTCGGTAATGCGCCCACCCACATAGGCGAGCACCGCCATCGAGATGGTCAGGGCAGACAGGACCCGCCCCGAGGCCAAAGCCGCTTCGCCGACATCGCCTTCGATCACGTTGACAAAGAGTGGGACGTTGACCATGGCAATGACGAGGACTCCTCCGACGAGGAAGTTGACCGCGGTCGCTGCGCTGACGTTGGGACGGCGAAAGAGGTCGAGGTGAAGCAGCGGATCTGCCCGCCGCCGCTCCCACAGCAAGAAGAGGACGAGGGCGACGGCCGCGGCAGCGAAGAGGGGAATCACCGGTACCCGAGTCCGGCCGGTGAGCTCGTCCAGACCTCCAACTGTGGAGATCTCCGATGTGTTGAGCAAGGCCACATTGACGGAGACGAGAGCGCCGGCCAGGAGAAAAGCACCCACCCAGTCGACCCGAGCCCGGCCATCCGCCACATGGTCGTCGAGTGCCCACCAGGCAAAGGCCATCCCCGCAAGGCCGAGGGGAATGTTGAGATGGAACTGCCATTGCCAACTCAGGTAGCGGACCAGGAAGGCGCCGAACATCGGGCCCCACACCCATCCCAAGGTGTCGACCGCCCCGAGCACGCCCAGAGCGGTCGCCCGGCGGCGTTCCCGATACACGTCGGCGATAGCTGCCATGGCAACCGGCACCATCGCTCCCCCGCCCACCGCGGTGACGACACGAGCAGCAACGAAACTTCCCAGGCTGTCGGCCATCGGCACCCAAACGGAGCCTAGGACGAAAACCCCCAGCGACCCGACGAACACTCTGCGTCGACCGAGGACGTCGGACACTCTCCCCATGAAAGGCATCACGGCTACATAGGCGACCAAGTATCCATTGACAATCCATGCCGCATCGTCGAGTCCTGCGGGGAGAGGGATCTCCAGATCGGAGATGATCTGACGCAGCATCGTCGCCACCACAGTGAGGTCGTCGGCGGCGATGAAGACGCCGAAGGCGACTGCAGCGAGCACGATTCCCGGCCGGCGGGATCGGCGATCCATCAGATCGGAGGCTCTACCTCAACCGGCTCGCCGAACTCGGACAGCCGGATCGACCAGTCCGTCTGGCCTGCTTCGGCACTGGTGGCAAACTCGATGCGGAGAACGAAGCCGCTGCCGGGGTCGACCCACAGATCCACCGTTATCGGCTGTTCACCGGCCAGGCCCGCTGTGATGACTGCCACCCTTTCTCCCTGGACGTCGCCGCGCAAGTGGTAGGCATCGGTGCCGTCCAATGATTCCAGCCCCAACAGATCCGCCGCGGCCATGTCGATCGTGAGGAGCGGCTTCCATCCCACATCGGTGTCGAAGATGATCGCCGGGTTGATACCGGTGCCGTCGGGAAGGGAACCCCAGTCATTCGTCAATGGATCGGTGGCCCATCGCTTCGGCCCGATCGCCACAGAGCCGACGTCGAAGAACAACCCCCCCGTTTCGAGGGTCAGCACGGCCTTGGCGGAATCCGGAGCCGCGTATTCGCCGACGGCTCCCGACAGCGCCAAGTCTGCGCCGCGGTCGACCAGGACACGGGATCCGCTGAGGCGCATCTCGAACCGCACTGCGGTCAGCCGTTCCATGGCGGACCCTGAAGCAGAGAGAATGGCGGTCGCGTCGGCGGGCAACGTGGTCTCTGAACTCCCGCCGCCCCCGCACGCCGCCGCAACGAGAGCCAATGCCACGATCCGGCGCATGACCGCCAGGCTAACGCCACGGTGCCGGCGGCTCGTCCCGCCGGCCGGTACACACCCCCTCGGGATGATTAGGTTCGCGGGCGATGTCCCGCCACACCCCCCTCCCCCCG
>CAZIEQ010000073.1:0-9687 GCA_964538725.1 uncultured Acidimicrobiia bacterium
GGGCTCATCGCCCTCGGCTACTCGATGGTGTATGGCGTCCTCGGGTTCATCAACTTCGCCCACGGCGAGGTGTTCATGTCGGGTGCCATGGTGGCATTCTTCGCCGCCGATGCTCTCGACGACGCCGGAGTGTGGAACCGCAACGCAGTGGTGGCTGTAGTCACCGTTTTGCTGGTGGCGGCGGTGACGTCGACGCTGGTGGCGGTGCTGGTGGAGCGGGTGGCCTACCGTTCGTTGCGGGGGGCACCCCGCCTCATCCCGCTGATCACATCCATCGGGATGTCATTCTTCCTCCAGTACAGCATCCGCGGCATCTTCGGCTCGGGCTTCCTCACCTATCCCCAGCTGCCCGATTCCCTGCGGGGTGAGGCGTTCTTCGGGTTCGACAAGGTCCAGATCGTCGTCATCGGGCTTGCCCTCATGTCGATGCTCGGCCTCTACTACTTCGTGGAGCGGACCAGGACGGGGCGGTCGATGCGCGCCGTTGCCGAGGACAAGGAGATCGCCGGGCTGATGGGCATCGACGTCGACCGCACCATCGTCACGACGTTCGCCGTCGGTGGTTTCATGGCCGGTATAGCCGGCACGCTGTGGGCGCTGCTGTTCCGTTCCGTCTTCTTCTTCAGCGGCTTCCTTCCCGGCATCAAAGCCTTCACCGCGGCGGTGCTGGGAGGCATCGGCAACATGCTGGGCGCCTACCTCGGTGGTGTCAGCCTGGGGCTGTTCGAATCATTGGGACCGCAGGTGGTACTCGGCGGATGGAGATGGGAGCTGCCCCTGTGGCTGCTGTTTGCCGGCCTGGCTGTCATCGGGGGGGTTGTGGCATGGGCCATCTCCGGCCTGCGGACCAACCAGGTGTGGCGGGCCGCCATGGGCGCCGCATTCGCCCTCGCAGCCGTCTTTGTGGCTCTCCCCGGCTTGCGCGAGTCCGGCCTGCAGATCATCGTCCCCGGCCTCAGCCAACTCAAAGACGTGGTCGCCTTCACCGCGCTGGTACTGGTGCTCATCTACCGGCCTACAGGGCTGCTCGGAGAGCGCCTCGCCGTTGAGGAGCGGGGCTGATGGCCGTCACCGCCCCGTCGACGGTAACGTCCACCCTCGCCGACGTGGAACCTCGCCCGGTGGTCAAATGGGGTCTCATCGCCGGTATCACCGGCGTGTTCGTTTCCATCATCGGGATGGTCGAGTCGTTCTCCGACCGGCTGATCATCGACCCGGTGCTCAACCTCGGCTATCTGGCGCTGGTGTGGATACCGCTCGTCTTCGGATACCAGGCCACCTATCGCAAACGCCTCGAGGGGATGCCACCGCCACCCAAAGGGGTGCACAACCTGGCAGGGGGGGCAGCCGCCGGGTTGCTATCCGGCGGTGTGGTGAGTGTGCTCATCCTGCTCATCGACAATGTGGAGCTGCGCGACATCTTCCGCAACGTGTCTCCTGAGCTGCTGGATCTGCTCACCTTCGACAAGGGCATCGGTTTCGGGATCTTCGCCATGCTCGCCGGCGGGGCCGCACTCGGGCTCGCCGGGGGTGCGTTGCATCTGCTGGCGCCGGAGATACGGCGCGCCGTCTCCGGCGGGATCGCATGGACGATCATCATCTCCCTTCTCGAGCTGGTCGTGGCAGACCTTCTCGAAGAGCTGCCTGGCACTGTCGAGGACTGGGTGTATTCGCCTGACAACGGGCTGCGCTGGGGTGCCGCAATCGTCGTGTTCATCGTCGCCAGCCTGGTCGCTCTGGCCGCAGGCGGCAGGAAGCGGAACCTGCGGGCCGTGTTCTCTGCGCTGCCGGCGCAGCAGCGCAATGGCCTTGGTTTCGTACTCGGCTTCTCTCTGCTGGCCTTGGGATTCGCGTTGCCGTCGATTCTGGGCAGCTTCCTCAACGAGATCCTCACCACCGTGGGCTTGTTCTTGGTGATGGGTCTCGGCCTCAACATCGTGGTCGGCCTGGCCGGGCTGCTCGACCTGGGATACGTGGCATTCTTCGCCGTCGGCGCCTACACGACGGCCGTGCTGACCTCTCCCGGGTCTCCCAAACTCGACCCCAGCCTGGCTTGGGTACTTGTGATACCGATCGTGATCCTGGCCGCCGGGGTTGCGGGCATCGCAGTGGGAACCCCGGTCATCCGCATGCGCGGCGACTATCTGGCAATCGTCACCCTCGGTTTCGGAGAAATCGCCCGCGTCTTGTTCCTCAGCGACTGGCTCAAGCCCACATTCGGAGGCGCCCAGGGAATCCTCCAGATCCCTTCCATCAGGGTGTGGCGGTGGATCATCTCGATCGGCGTTCTGGGGGCTGCGGCTTTGGTCGTGTGGTTTTCGTGGCGACTGTGGCAGCGGCGAGCCGCGGACACCGATCTCCGCTGGAAGCCGGGCTTTGAGGGCGGCACCACCCGGATTGCTACCGCCATCGGCGGTGCCGGGCTGGTGCTTGGCGCGCTGACGGCTCTCGGCGCCGTCGTCGTCGCCACCAAAGTCGGCCTTTCGGGAACGTTCGTCGTCCAAGGCACCAAGCCCCGGCTGGTGTTCTACGCGGTGTTCTTCTTCGCCGCCGCGGCTGCGTTCGCATCGTGGCGGCTGCAGGACTCCCGCATCGGCCGTGCCTGGATCGCGATGCGTGAGGACGAACAGGTCGCAGAGGCGATCGGCATCAACACGGTGACGGCGAAACTGCTGGCGTTTGTCACCGGCGCGGTCCTCGCCTCCCTGGCCGGCGCCCTGTTCTCAGCCAAGATCGGCTCCATCTTCCCCAACAGCTTCGCCCTCATCGTCTCCATAATCGTCCTGGTCCTCATCATCGTCGGCGGCATGGGGAACATTCCCGGGGTGGCGGTGGGTGCGATCATGCTGCTCGGCATCCTGGGAGGGCCCTCCTCTCCCGGGCTGCTGCGCGAGTTCGAAGGCTTCAAGCTTCTCATCTATGGGACCCTCCTCATCTACATGATGTTGAAGCGTCCCGAGGGGCTGTTACCTTCGATACGCCGCACCCGCGAGCTGCACCAGGAGGAGTTCCTCCAGGATGCCTGGCTTCGCAAGGAGGTAGATGCCGAAGAGGCGGAGGCAGCTGCGGAGAGTGGTATCTGATGGCGCTGCTGGAGATCTCCCGGCTGACGAAGACGTTCGGCGGCGTGCATGCGGTCGATACCCTCGACTTCTACGTCGACGAAGGCGAGATCGTCAGCGTCATCGGGCCCAACGGCGCCGGCAAGACGACCTTCTTCAACGTGATTACCGGTATGCAGGCGCCCGACGAGGGTTCCATAGCCTTCCAGGGGACCGACATCGTCGGTCTCGACCCTTCCGACATAACCCGCCTCGGCATGGCCCGCACTTTCCAGAACGTGAGGCTGTTTCCCAGTATGACGGTCCTGGAAAACGTGATGGTTGCCCAGCATTGCCGGACGAGGAATGGGGTGTGGAGCGCGATCTTCCGTCCTCCCCGATTCCGTAGGGAAGAGGACGATGTCGAGCAGCGGGCGAAGGACATCTTGGGCTTCTTCGGTACCCGGCTCGTCGGCTACCGCTTCGACCAGCCCGCCTTCGCCCTCTCCTACGCCAACAGGCGCCGCCTGGAGATCGCCCGTGCCATGGCCACCATGCCCCGGCTGCTCCTCCTCGACGAGCCAACTGCGGGCATGAACCCCAGGGAAACACTGGAGTTGACGAGGCTCATCGGGCGGCTGCGCGACGAACGTGGCTTCACCATTGTCCTCATCTCCCACGAGATGCAGGTGGTGCGCGATGTGTCGGACCGGGTGGTGGTGCTCGACCACGGAGCACGCATTGCTCAAGGCAGCTACGACCAGGTCGCCAGCGACGATGCGGTCATCGAAGCCTATTTGGGGAGGGCGGAGGAATGAGTCCCCCCAACGGAGTTCCCGTATCCGGTCGCTCGGGCGCCGAGCCGGTGCTGACATTCAGCAACGTCAACACCCATTACGGCCCGGTCCACATGCTCAAAGACGTCAATATCGAGATAACCAACGGGCACATCACCTGCCTTCTCGGAGGCAACGCCTCCGGCAAGACGACGACGTTGAAGACGATCCTCGGCATGGTCCAGCCCACCAGCGGGGATGTGATCCTCGACGGCGAGGTCATTTCGGGGATGCGCACCTCCGAGATCGTGTCACGTGGCGTGTCGATGGTCCCCGAGAACCGGCGGCTCTTCAAGAGGATGACGGTTGCCGAGAATCTCGAGATCGGGGCCTATCTCCGCAAGGACAGGGAAAACCTCGATGAGGACTATGAGCACATCTTCGAACTGTTCCCCCGTGTCAAGGAACGGATCCACCAGAAGGCGGGCACACTGTCGGGTGGCGAGCAGCAGATGGTCGCCGTCGGGCGGGCATTGATGGCGCGGCCCAAGGTGCTTCTGATGGATGAACCTTCCATGGGGCTGGCTCCGGTGCTCGTCAGGCAGAACTTCGAGATCATTGAGCAGATCAACGAGGCGGGGACCACCGTGTTCGTCGTGGAGCAGAACGCCAACATGGCGCTGTCGATAGCGGACTACGGCTACGTGTTGCAGACCGGCCAAATCGTGCTCGCCGACACCGCAGACGACCTGCTTGCCAATCCGCAGATGCGCCAGGCGTATCTCGGCGAGGTGGATTAGAGGCCGAGGAACGCCAACAGCGTCGCCGCCAGGTCGGAGTGGGTGGCGAACAGGTTGGTTCCATGCGCAGCGCCGCTGAGGATGAGCAGTTCGGCATCGTCACCGCCTGCGGCATCGACCAGAAGGCCGGCTTGGGCGGCATAGGGCCGATCGGCTTCGGCGGCAGCCACCAGCAGCGGGGCACTCACTCTCGGCATCGCCTCCAGGGCATTGGTCCCTTCGAACTCCGCTGGAGCCGACAGTGTGGCCACCGCCAGTAGCGGTCGCTCCGCAGCAGCCGCCAGTGCCCCGGTCCCTCCCATCGACGCTCCCACCACCGACACGCCGGCAGCTCCCTGAGAGAGCGCATAGTCGACGGCAGCCGTCACGTCGACGGCCACCGAGAACCCGTCACCCGTGGAGTGGCCGTAGCCGCGGAAGTTGAAGTAGAGGGCGGTCGCCCCTCGCGAAGCGACCATCGCGGCGAACTCCGCCCACGAGCCCATGTCGGCCGGCCTCATGTGGGCCAGCACCACCCAGCGGTCACCGGAACCGATCCGGACCGCTTCGAGAGTCTCGCCGTCGGCGGTGGTGAACGCCACCGGTGACGGGCCACCGGTAGAAGTGCCGGAGCCTTCGTTTACCGGCGGGGCGGATGCCGCGGTGGCCGGGGAGCTTCCCTTCCCGCTGCAGGCGGCCGCGATGACGATGGGGAGGAGAAGGCCTATGCGGAACCGCACCGGGTCACGATACCTGCCCTGCGGCGCTGTGAGGTAACTTCGGTGTCATGGAGAGCCACCACATTTCCGCCGGCGGGGTGCGCCTATACGTAGCCACCGCAGGCCACTTCGCCGATCCTCCCCTGCTGCTGCTGCACGGATGGCCCGAGTCACATCGCGGCTGGCTGCCGGTATGTCCCCTCTTGGCAGGTGAGTTCTTCCTGATCATGCCCGACCAGAGAGGGTTCGGGCGGTCGGACCTGCCCACAGGCACGGATGCCTACCGGATGCGTCCTCTGGTGACGGACGCCGCTGCCGTCCTGGACCATTTCGACATCGGCAAAGCCGGTGTCGTCGGCCACGACTTCGGAGGCATCGTGGCCTGGGCGCTGGGCGCTCTGGCTCCGCAGCGGGTGTCGCGCATGACCGTGCTGTGTGCCCCCCATCCGATGCGGTTCCGTGAAGCTGCCCTCGCCGACCGGCGGCAGCTGGCCATCGGTTTCTACGCCTGGCTGATGAACGTGGGGGATGCCGGGGAGCGGCTTCTGGCGAGTCGCGGCTTCCAAGACCTGTCCGACTGGGCCTTCGGATCGTCGCCGGGTGTCGACGAGGATCTGCGTGCGGCCTACCGGAAGGAATGGTCACGGCCCGGCGTGTTCCATGCGATGGCAGAGTGGTATCGGGCGAACTACCCGCCCGATCTCGTCAACCCCGACGTTTCTTTTCGGCTCCCCTCGGTGAAGGTGCCGGTGCGCTACATCCACGGCGAGAAGGACGCCGCCTTCATCCCTGCCATGGCAACTGGATCGGGGAGCTGGGTGGATGCGGAATACGACGAGCAGATGATCACCGGGGGGTCCCACTGGGTTGTGCACGAACAGCCCCGGCTGGTTGCGGACCTCATCCGCGAGTGGATGGGGCGGCAATAGGATGCAGCAGCTCATGGATTTCCACCTCACGACACTTCCCAATGGTCTGCGCATCATCAGCGAGCACATGCCCGAAGTGCGCTCGGCGGCTCTTGGGTGCTGGATCGACACGGGAAGCAGGGATGAAACCCCTGCCGAAGGCGGCAGCTCGCACTATCTGGAGCATCTGCTGTTCAAAGGCTCCGAGGCGTGGCCATCGCGGCGCATCAGTGAGGCATTCGACGGAGTCGGCGCGCAGTCGAATGCTTTCACCTCCAAGGAACACACCTGCTACTGGGCGCGCCTACGCGACGCCGACCTTCCCCTCGGCATCGAAGTACTCGCCGAGATGATGCAGCGGCCCGCATTCCGGCCTCAGGACGTGGAGTCTGAGCGCCAGGTGGTTCTCGAAGAGATCAATATGAACGAGGACGATCCAGCGGATGTTGCCCACGAGTTGTTTACCCAGAAGCTGTGGTCCGCCCACGAGCTCGGTCCACCCATACTCGGCACCAAGGAAGGCATCACCGAGCTGGCGGGGGATACCATCGCCGGTTATTGGCGGCGCCGCTACGGACCGCGGGCCACTGTGATGGCAGTTGCCGGGCATTTGGACCACGCCGAAGTGGTGCAGGTCCTCGGGGAGTACTTCGCCGGTTGGACCGGAGGGCCGAATGGCCGGCCGGTGGGGCCGGTCGTACCAGCGGCCGAAGTAGCGGTCAGCAGCCGCGACACCGAACAGGCGCACATCGTCATCGGCTGCGAAGGGCTGGCCGCAGACGACAAGCGGCGTTGGGCGCTGGGTGTGCTCAACCATGTTCTCGGCGGAGGAACCTCATCGCGCCTGTTCCACGAGATAAGGGAGCAGAGGGGCCTGGTCTACAGCGTGTACAGCTTCCGCCTGGCATACAGCGACACAGGGGCTCTCGGCGTCTATGCCGGCACCACCCCATCGCAGAGCGTTGAAGTGCTGCACCTCATCACCGAACAGTTCGCACATCTTGCCGCGGAGGGCATCACCGACGAGGAGTTGCAGCGCGCCAAGGGGCATGTGAACGGAAGTCTCGCGCTGAGCTTGGAGGACCCGGGGAGCAGGATGAGCCGCCTGGGTCGCATCGAGCTGGCGGGCCGGGAGCATCTGGCAGTCGACCAGATCGTTGCCGAGGTCGAAGCCGTCACCGCCGCCGACGTGCAGGCGGTCGCCGAGGAGGTATTCAGCCGTCCCCGGGTGATCGGCGCTGCCGGCCCGTTCGACAGCGCCGAGCTGGAGCAGTTCCTGCGGTGACCGTCGTCGCCGTTTCTGGGGCGGGCGGCAACATGGGCCGTCTCGTCGCCGAGGCGGTCGCGGGATCATCCGATCTGTCGCTAGGCGCCCTTTACGACCCCGCCTGTGAGGGGATGGCGGTCGCCACCGGTGTCGCCACCGGCGATCCAGCGGCCGTGGAGCCCGCAGACGTAGTCGTCGAGTTCACCAATCCCGGCGTCGTCATGGGCAACCTGACTGCATGGCATGACCTCGGTGTGCACGCCGTGGTGGGTACGTCGGGCTTCGACGAGGCGCGGCTGGACGAGGTGACGGCGATGTGGGGCAGTGGTCCACCCAACTGTCTCATCGCACCCAACTTCTCCATAGGGGCGGTGCTCATGATGCGTTTTGCCGAGCTGGCGTCACCCCACTTCTCGGCCGCCGAGATCATCGAGCTGCATCACGACGGCAAGGCCGACGCTCCATCGGGTACCTCGCTGGCCACCGCCCGCCGGCTGCAACCAGGCAAGCGCCGTGTGGAATCGGAGGAGCTTGCGTCCGGGGCCCGCGGCGCCGACGTCGGAGGAGTCAGAGTCCATGCCGTGCGCCTTCCCGGGCTGCTTGCCCACCAGGAGGTCATTCTGGGCGACCGCGGACAGACGTTGACCATCCGCCACGACACTTCTGATCGCAGCGCCTTCCTGCCCGGTGTGTTGCTGGCGGTGCGCCGTATCGCGGATATGCCCGGTGCCACGGTGGGCTTGGAGGGGTTGCTCGGCGTCTGAGCAGGCGGGGTAGCGGATTACGGACGCAGTGGCGATTAGTTTCCCATCTTGTGAACGACCTGCGGGATGGGCGGTGAACGGCGGCACAGCGGATGGAATGTCCGCTGGGCTGCGGTTTCACATCGAAGGCTTCACCGACCTGACCCTTATCGGGAGTGGCGGCTTCGGGCATGTGTACCGCGCTCACCAGCCGGCTCTCGACCGTGCCGTCGCCATCAAAGTCCTCGTCCTGGCTGCCATGGACGATCGGACACGGGCCCGTTTCGACCGCGAACGCCGCACCATGGGCGCCCTCTCGGTGCATCCGGCCATCGTCACCTTGTATGAATCGGGGATCACATCTGAAGGCTTCCCTTATCTGGTCATGGAGCTGATGCAGGGAGGCTCGTTGGCGGAGCGAGTGCACGTTGCCGGTCCGCTGCCTTGGCCGGAGGCGGCGCAGATCGTGGCGCGTGTCTCAGATGCCGTGCATCACGCCCACGGTTCGGGAGTGCTCCATCGCGATATCAAACCGGAGAACGTCCTCATGTCCGAGTTCGGCGAGGCCAAGCTCACAGACTTCGGGATCGCCGCCCTGCTCGATGCCACCGCCACCGCCACCAGCAACCTGACGACGACCGTCGAACACGCCGCGCCGGAGATACTCGACGGGCTCAAACCCACCCCCGCCACCGACGTCTACAGCCTCGGGTCGACGCTGTTTGCGCTTCTCAGCGGACATTCACCATTCCGACGGGAGGACAACGACTCCTTCGTGGCGCTGCTGGCCCGCATAGCCACAGAGCCGGTTCCCGATCTGAGGTCGCGCGGATTGCCCGATGATGCCGCCGGCATCATCGAAGCTGCGTTGGAGAAGGACCCGCTGCGGCGAGTCTCCTCGGCCGCCGAGTTCGCCGCTCGTCTGCGGAATGCCGCCGGGTCGGAGCAGCCGGATTCCGCGATGACTGTCGGCCGTCCCCGCCCGGTGCAGACCGAAGTCGCCCCGCAGGCGGCCACCGCAGCCGGGCCGGCGTCAGCGGAGCCGTCCACACTCGCTCAGACTGCCACCGCCGGCCTACCACCGGAGGAGCCGGTGGCAGCGGTTTCCGCCGACTCGGGTGGTGCCGCAATACCCGGCGGCGGCCTCTGGCTGCTGGGAGCCCTCGCTCTGATCGCGCCCTTCCTCGGCTGGCTGACCTCCTTCGGGTCTCCACCCTCGCAGTACTGGGGCGGGGCGTTCGATGTCGACTGGACGGTGGTGTGGACCGGCCGGATCCTTGCCGATGGTTGGTGGGCCTCGTGGGGTGTGCCGATGTTCACGCTGGCGATCATCACGGCGTGGGCGGTGCCGAAGCGGCCCCGCCTCTTCAGACCGATAGGGATCACCTGGCTGGCCATGGGCGGCGGATTCGTCTGGGGTTGGGGAAACAAACTTGAGAGGGTGCGCGACCCGC
>CAZIEQ010000074.1:0-9625 GCA_964538725.1 uncultured Acidimicrobiia bacterium
GGTCGGAGAATGTGGAGAGACACGGGTGCCTCGGCTGGGGTGCGGTATCGCATCAGCCGCCCTCCTCCCGCCCCGTCTCGGCGGCAGCGCGCCGCGCCTGCTGCGGCCACAACTCCGGGGACGCCAGACCGAAGCGACGCCCCGACCCGGCGAGGATCTCCCGCAGCGTGGCCACCTCGGTGGCGGCCAGCCGGTCGAAGGTGGTGATGCCGGCTGCGGCCAGCAGCCGTGAGATCTTGGGTCCGATGCCGCCGATAACGGTGAGATCGTCCGCCGCGGTCGTCGGGTCGGCGGCGGCTGCCTCCACAGCGTGCAGGCGTGCCAGCTCCTCCCGGGCCTGGTCGCGTTGCAGGCGCATTTCGGCCACCGCCTTGTCGGCGGCTGTGAGGCGAGTCCGGCTGGCCCTCATGTCGGCGGCTTCGGCATCGGAGGCACGGAAGAACATGAGGTCGAACAACCACTCGGCCACCCAACCGACCAGCACACCCAACACGAACACTGTCAGCAGGCTCAACGTGTCTGTCTCATCACCGCGGCGAGGCTACGACCCTGCGGCGGCAACCGCCAAGAGGAAGCTACAACAGCTCATCGAGGTCGAAGTTGGACGAAGGATGGCGCAGTTTCGCAATGGCGCGTCCCTCGATCTGGCGGATCCGCTCGCGGGTCACGCCCAACTGACCGCCGACATCCGACAGGGTGCGCGGCAGCCGTCCGTCGAGCCCGTAGCGAAGCGCCAGCACCTGGCGCTCCCGCTCACCGAGACGCTCGAGGGCTACCTCCACCCGATGGCGGCGGTCTTCCCGGGCAGCTGTGAGGAACGGGTCCTCGGCGGTCATGTCCCACACGAAGTCACCAAACTCGGCGTCACCGTCGGTCCCGATGCGGCGGTCCAGGCTGACGGGGTCACCCGGGGCTTCGAGAGCCGCCACCACCCGCTCGGGGTCGAGTCCGGAGGCTTCGGCGATCTCCCGGGGAGTGGGGCGACGCTGCAGACGCTCCATCAGGCTGGTGATGGTGTCGTGGACTGTGCGCACCACTTCAACCATGTGTACGGGGAGGCGGATGGTGCGCCCGTTGTTGCCCAACCCGCGGGTGATGGCCTGGCGGATCCACCAGGTGGCGTATGTGGAGAACTTGAACCCCTTGCGCCAGTCAAACTTCTCCACCGCCCTTATCAAGCCCAGGTTGCCTTCTTGGATCAGATCGAGAAGGTCGAGCCCCCGACCCGCATAACGCTTCGATATGGAGATCACCAGACGGAGATTGCTGCGGATGAACTCGGCTTTGGCCTCATCGCCACGATGAATCGCCCGCCGCAGCGCGGCTTTCTGGCCGGAAGACAGATCGGCTTCAGTTTCCAGGCGGATCTGCGCCTTGCGGCCGGCCTCCATCGCCTGAGCCAGCCGTACCTCGTCCGCGGCTGTGAGGAGGTCGTGCTCGGCGACCTCCTCGAGGTACAGGCCTACTGTGTCTGAGAGGGGCGCAGCTTCACGCGCTCGCTGCACCAAGGCTCACCCCCCCGGTTGGCGCCAGATCACCTGGGATTGATTGCCAAGGTACCAGCGGCGTCGGCCGATCGCAATGGGCACCGAACTGGCCTACTCTGTCCACCGTTCGCCGCCGGCAACATCCAATGAGACGGCCGTCACATTTCCGCTTGCTCTCCGCGCTGCTCGGCGCCGGTCTGGCTGCTTCGGCGTGCGCCGGACCCAGTGTGCTGGTGGTCGGCGAGAACGTACGTCCTCCCGAGCCGCCTCCGCCGATGGTCACCGTCAACGTTCTGGCTGCCGACGACGGCACAACACCCGGCGGCGTGGAAGTGCGTTTCGATGGTGAGGTCGCGGTGGCCGACGACAACGGTTCTGCTACCGCTTCATGGCTCGACCGCCCTCTCACCATCACGGCACAGGCCCCCGGCTTCACTCCCGCCAGCCTCGACGTCGTGGAGTTTCCTCTCGAACAGCCGCTGACCCTGTCCCTGGAGCCGGTGGTGCTGGAAGGGCGCATCGTGTCATCGACCGGCAGCCCGCTGGAAGGGGCGGTGGTGACGATGGGCGCCGAAACCTTCACAACCGGAGAGGACGGCTCATTCACCGTCAATAGGGCGGTCCCGGGAATAGTGGAGGTGTCGCGGCCCGCGTGGAGTAGTGCCACTGAGGAGTGGGACGGTGAGGTGCCTCAACTCACCGTAGCCATCGATCCGGTGATGGTGCGGGCCTTGCGGGTTTCGGGACCGGCGGCGGGCGACCCTGCGATCTGGGACGGGCTGCTGAGCATGGCCGAGGATTCGGCGGTAAACGCCATGGTCGTCGACATCAAGGACGAGCGGGGCTCGGTGTTCCATGACACGAGCGTGCCCCTCGCCCGTGAGATCGGCGCGGTGAAGGTGTTCTACGACATCAATCGGGTTGTCACCGACCTCGAGGAACGGGGACTGTATGCCATCACCCGGATCGTCGTGTTCCAGGACTCGCCGCTGGCATTGGCCCGTCCCGAATGGGCGGCATGGGATGTGGAGGCCAACACACAGTGGACCAACTACGCCGGCCACCGCTGGCTGGATCCCACCGACCGGGCAAGCTGGGATTATTCGCTGGACCTGGCGGTGGAGGCCTGCGAAGCCGGCTTCGACGAGATCCAATTCGACTACGTACGTTTCCCATCCGACGGCCCCCTCGGCAACCTGCGGATCGACGGCACCTACGACGAGCAGACCCGTGTCGCCACCGTCGCCGCCTTCCTGTCGAAGGCGAAGAGCCTCCTCCATCCGCTCGGCTGCGCGGTAGCGGCCGACATTTTCGCGATCGTGATCTCCGTCGACAACGACCAGGGCATAGGACAGACCCCCGAAGAGCTGGCTTCGGCTGTCGACGTGATCAGCCCGATGATCTACCCCTCCCACTACAACTGCGGATGGCGTGGATACCAGTGCCCCAACGACTACCCGTCCGAGATCGTCAGTGGGGCTCTCGAAGACGGCATGCCCCGGTTGGTGGGGCCGGCGTTCTTCCGGCCCTGGCTGCAGGCGTTCGGCTACGAGCCCGACCAGATCCTTGCCGAGATCGCCGAAACAGATCAGCGGGAGCTCGGCTGGATGTTGTGGCATGCCGCCTCCGTCTTCGACGCCGCGGCCCTTCCCGTCGGCTAGCCGTGACTACCCCGCTCGATGATCTGGCAGACCAGATCGTGGCGTGCCGCAGATGTCCCCGGCTGGTGGCGTGGCGGGAAGAAGTGGCAGCCAATCCCCGGGCCGCCTTCCGCGGCGAGGAGTACTGGGGACGTTCCGTTCCCGGGTTCGGTGATCCCCGTCCGTCGGTGGTCGTCGTCGGGCTGGCACCGGCGGCACACGGCGCCAACCGCACCGGGCGCATGTTCACCGGCGACCGTTCCGGTGACTGGCTGTATCGGGCGATGCACCGGGCCGGGCTGGCATCGCAACCCTCCTCCACTGCTCGCGGCGATGGGCTGACACTGCGCGGTGCGTGGGTGACCGCGCCGGTGCGCTGTGCCCCTCCGGACAACAAGCCGACGGTGGCCGAACGCGACCGTTGCCTGCCGTTCCTGCGCATCGAGATGGAGCTGCTGGGTCCCTTCGCGGTCCTTGTGGCGTTGGGATCCTTCGCCTATACGGTGGCGCTGCGCGTCATCGGCGACGCCGGCGGAGATGTTCCCCGGCCCCGGCCGCGATTCCGTCACGGCCTCGAGGTCCCCGTGGCCGGCGGGCCCACCGTCGTCGCCAGTTACCACCCTTCCCAGCAGAACACGTTTACCGGTCGACTCACCGAGGAGATGCTGGACGGGGTTTTCGCTCGTGCGGTGGAGCTGGCAGGTTGAGATCCTCCCACCGGCGGCGGCTCCGTAGCGGCTGATCATCCGACGGTCCGGATCGGCCGTCTTGCCCTGTGGCGTCGCCAACGTAGGCTTCAGCACCCAATGTTGGACAACGACCAGTTCTCGGCTCGCACGCGCCATCTGCCGGAGGCGGCACGGCAGCGCGCCGCATCCGCCTACGCCGTGTTTGGCGAGATGGACATGCCTGCGGAGACCGAAGAGGTGTGGCGCTATGTAGACCTGGGCTTCTCCCTGGACGACTACTCCCTCCCCGAACCAGCCGCCGGCGGCCCGGCGACGGAAGACCCCGGCTTCGCTACCGCCGGTGTGGCCACCATCGTCGACGGGACCGTCACCGGCGTCGACGGCGACGGTCTGACATCGGGCGTCATCTCCCAAGGCCCGGTGGAACCGGACCACGACGTGTTCGCAGCTGCTGCGGCAGCCTTCGGCTCCGCGGGAGTTGGGGTGACCGTGCCGGCGGGGCAAGTGATGGAGGCTCCGTATCTGGTGGATGTGCGTGCCGTCACCGAAAGGGGATTCTCCGCTCCTTCGGTGGAGATCACCGTCGGCAGGGGCGCCGTGGCCTCCATCATCGTGGTCCTCGGCTCCGCCGACGACGTGGATGCGCTGGCGGTACCTCAGATCGTGGCGGATGTGGGTGACGGGGCGATACTCGACATGACGACGGTGCAGCGTTGGAGTTATGCCACCCGCAGCATCTGCCACCAGCGAGTCACGCTGGGAAGGGATGCGCTCCTCCGCTTCGGGGAGGTCGGCATCGGTGGTGCCCTGTCCCGGCTGCACCTCATCGTCGACATGTGCGGCGTCGGCTCCTCCGCGGAGATCTCCGGGGCCTATTTCGGCGAGCAGACGCAGACTCTCGACTACCGCTACTTCATGAACCACCGCGCCGCTCGTACCCGTTCCGACATGTTCCTCAAAGGGGCGCTGGAAGACGAGGCGATGAGCGTCTTCACCGGCCTGATACGCATCGAGCCCGAGGCGCAGAAGACGGAGGCATTCCAGACCAACCGCAACCTGGTGCTGTCACCCCACGCCCTGGCCAACTCGGTTCCCAACCTGGAGATCCTCGCCGACGATGTGCGCTGCGGCCACGGTTCCACGGTGGGACCCCTCGACGAGGAACAGCGCTACTACCTGCAGAGCCGTGGCCTGGATGCGGAACGGGCCGACCGGGTCCAGGTGCGCGGCTTCTTCGAAGAGGCGCTGGGACGCCTGCCGCACAGCCAGGTCGTCGATGACGTCCGCCGCCATCTCAACGACAAATACGTGCGGGCGCAACAACAGGGGCGCCTGTGAGCCGCCGGGAACGCATCGGGTCGGTGGCCGACTTCGACACCTCGGGCGGGGTGCGGGTCGACGTCGGCGAGCACCGCATCGCAGTGTTCCGCGTCGAAGGGGAGCTGTATGCCATTGGGGACCGCTGCAGTCACGCCGAAGCTTCCCTCGCCGAAGGGGAGCTGTTCGACTTCGGGGTGGAATGCCCCCGCCACGGCTCCGAGTTCGACGTGCGCAGCGGCCGGCCGCACGCCTTGCCGGCGACATCCCCGGTGCCCGTCTATGAAATCGAGGTAGACGGCGACGCGGTGTTCATCATCGTCGATGAGGAGCCGCAATGAGCGCGCTCACCCTGAACGGGGTCGAAGCCCGCCTCGGCGAGCTGCGCATCCTGCGCGGTGTTGACCTGGAGATTCCATTCGGCGAGGTGCATGCGATGATGGGGCCCAACGGGTCGGGCAAGTCCACCCTGTGCCACGTACTGGCAGGCAAAGCCGACTACCAGGTGAGCGGATCGGCACGCCTCGACGGCGAAGAGCTACTGGAGATGGCAGTGGATGAGCGGGCCCGTGCCGGGCTGTTCGAAACCTTCCAATATCCTCTCGAGATTCCCGGAGTCACCCTCGCCGACCTGGTTGCCGAGATGGCCCCCGGCGCTCCGGCCGGTTTCGAAAACCGGGCCCAGCGCCTGGCCACCGAGATGGAGATGGAGCCCTTCTTGGACCGGGCGGTCAACGTCGGCCTGTCGGGAGGGGAGAAGAAACGCTCCGAGGTGTTTCAGCTGCTCGCCATGGAACCCAAAGCCGCGGTGCTCGACGAGATCGACTCCGGCCTCGACGTGGATGCGGTGCGAGAGGTGGCAGCCGCGTTGGACAAGCTGCGCCACCCGACGCGGGCGGTGCTGCTTATCACCCACTACAGCCGCATCCTGCGCTACGTCGATGTCGACCGTATCCACATCATGGTGGCGGGGCGGATAGTGGAGTCGGGAGGCCCCGAGGTGGCGGCCCGGCTCGAAGCCGAAGGCTACGACGCTCTCAGACAGGCATACGGCGATGCTCCGCCGCCGCCGGCAGACCCCTTTGCCGACCTGTGATCCCGCTCCGGCTCGCCTCCCGTAGCTGGGGTGACGGAGACCGCCGCCTGCTGCTGATCCACGGCCTGTCCTCCAACGCCGCCGGCTGGTGGCGACTCGGCTCCGACCTGGCCGCGGCCGGGTTCAGCGTCACCGCCGTCGACCTGCGGGGTCACGGCGCCAGTCCCCACGCCGACCTCTACACCCTGGAGGCCTATGCGGCCGATGTGCTCGCCGCCGGCGACGGCTGGTACGGGGTGCTGGGACATTCGCTCGGGGGGGCGGTGGCGGTGGCGGCTGCGGCCGGGGATCCCACCTGGACGCAGCGTCTGGTGTTGTATGAGCCGGCGCTGGCGATGCTCGACCATGAGGCGGCCAAGCTGTGGCTGCTGGCACCGTGGCAGGCCGACATCAGTGAAGAGGCGGTGGCGGCGGCCAACCCGGAGTGGAACCCCGAAGACGTGCGCCACAAGGTCCGCGCCCTGGCACAGACCGGCCCCGAGGTGGTGACGGGCACCATCGATGGCAACCCGAACTGGGATCTGCGTCCCCAGGTGGGGCGGCTCCGCATGCCGGTGCTGATCCTCGCCGGAGACCCGGCGCGGGGCAGCATCGTGCCCCGAGACGCCCTCGCCGAGGCTGCCGCGGCCGGCCCCAATATCGAGGTGGTCACCTGCGACGGGGCCGGTCATTCCTTCCACCGCGAGGACGACCACTACCCGGCGGCGCTGGCCGCGGTGGGCGGATTCTTCGCCGGTTGAGCGGGCCTAACCTCGGCCCGTCTAGTCGGGAGCGGGAAATGCGCATCGAGAAAGACTCCATGGGCGAAGTTCAGGTACCGGCCGACGCCTACTACGGGGCCTCCACCCAGCGGGCGGTGGAGAACTTCCCGGTGTCGGGCATCCGCTTCGGCCGCCGTTTCATCTGGGCTCTGGGCCTGATCAAGAAGTGCTGTGCCCAGGTGAACCGCGACATCGGAACGTTCGACGACGAAGTGGCAAAGGCCGTGGTGGCCGCGGCAGGCGAAGTGATGGCCGGCACCCTCGACGACCATTTCGTCCTCGACGTCTTCCAGACCGGTTCGGGCACGTCGACCAACATGAACGCCAACGAGGTCATCGCCAACCGGGCATCCCAGCTGCTGGGCGCCGAGCTGGGATCGAAACGGGTCCATCCCAACGACCACGTCAATGCCGGCCAGTCGTCCAACGACGTCATCCCCACCGCCATCCACCTCGCCGCCCTGGCCACGCTGGCCGAAGACACCATCCCCGCGCTGGAGGCGCTCGCCGACTCCCTCGCCGCCAAAGCGGCCGAGTTCGACCCGATCGTCAAGTCAGGCCGCACCCATCTGATGGATGCGACGCCGGTGCGCCTCGGCCAGGAGTTCGGCGGCTACGCCACTCAGATGAGGAAGGGTGTGCAACGGCTGCGCCGGGTGCTTCCCGATTTGGAGGAGCTGGCTCTGGGAGGCACCGCCGTCGGCACCGGGATCAACGCCCCGGCCGGCTTCGCCGCCGCCGCCATTGCCCTCATGGCCGCCGAGAGCGGCTATGGGCTGCGGAAGGCGGAGAACCACTTCGAGTCGCTGGCGGCCAAGGACGCATGTGTCGCCGCCTCCGGCGCGTTGAAGTCGGTGGCGGCCGCCCTGTTCAAGGTGGCCAACGACTTCCGCTGGCTGTCGTCGGGGCCCCGCACCTCCATCGCCGAGATCAAGCTGCCCGAGCTGCAGCCGGGGTCGTCGATCATGCCCGGCAAGGTCAACCCGGTGATTCCCGAAATGGCGATGCAGGTGGCCGCTCAGGTGGTAGGCAACGACGCTGCGGTCACATGGGGAGGAGCCAACGGCAACTTCGAGCTGAACGTGATGATGCCTCTCATCACCCACAACCTGTTGCAGTCGGCCGACCTGCTGGCCTCGGCGGCGCGCCTGATGAAGGAGCGCTGTGTCGACGGCATCACCGCCGACGCCGACCGGGCCACCGAATTGGTGGAGCGCAACCTGATCATCGTCACCGCCCTGGCGCCCAAGATCGGCTACGACGCCGCCGCCAAGGTGGCCAAGGAGGCGTTCGCATCGGGGCGGGGAATCCGCGAAGTGGCGCTGGAGATGGGGTTGATGGACGAGGCCGAGCTCGACGCCTCCCTGGACCTGTATCCGATGACCGAAGGCGGCATCGTCGGATAGCCGCCCCCGTACTCACATCGGAGGGGGATGCTCCAGGTAGGCGCGGGTCACCTCGTCCCGCCAGGTTTGGAATCGCTCGTCGGGGTCGGTCTTCATGCTGCGGGCCGCCTCCAGCTCGCCTCTGCTGATGTCGAGGCGTAGCACCCCGCCGTCGGGGTCGTAGACGAACTCGTCCCAGGGAAGGTCGAAGTGACGTGATCCCAGCCCGAGTAGGCCTCCCAGGGAGACGGCGACGCTGGTGACAGTTCCCGTGTCCACATCGACGGAAACGTTCTCGACCACTCCCAGGTCGTGGTCACCGGGGTTGCGGACGTGAAGCCCGACCAGATGACGTTCGGTCATGGTCCTCTCTCCACCGACGTCGGCAGCGTACAGGCGTCGCCGGAGTAGCCGGCCAACCCGGGGTTCCCCAGTAGCGCGGCGGGGTTATCGTCAGCGGGGTGAGCAGCGCCATGACGCCCCAGCAGCGTTTCCAGGACATCATCGACCGGGACGCCAAGGTGGAGCCGCGGGACTGGATGCCCGAGGACTACCGCCGCCTGCTCGTCCGCCAGATCGCCCAGCATGCCCACTCCGAAGTGATCGGGGAGCAGCCGGAAGGCAACTGGATCACCCGGGCGCCGACGTTGAAACGCAAGGCGATCCTGATCGCCAAGGTGCAGGACGAAGCGGGACACGGGCTGTATCTGTATTCGGCGGCGGAGACGCTGGGCCCCTCCCGCACCGAGCTGGTGGAGCTGCTGCACAGCGGGCGGCAGAAGTACTCTTCGATCTTCAACTACCCGACGCTCACTTGGGCGGACATCGGGGCGGTGGGATGGCTGGTCGACGGCGCCGCCATCGTCAACCAGATAATGCTCCAAGGTGCCTCCTACGGCCCGTACTCGCGGGCGATGGTGCGCATCTGCAAGGAGGAGAGCTTCCACCAGCGTCAGGGCTACGAGATCATGCTCACCCTGGCCCGGGGCTCGGCGGAGCAGAAGGCGATGGCCCAGGATGCACTCGACCGCTGGTGGTGGCCGTGCCTGATGATGTTCGGCCCCCACGACGGCGACTCCACCCACTCGGAGAAGTCGATGGCGTGGAAGGTCAAGCGGGTCTCCAACGACGATCTGCGGGCGCGCTTCGGCGACCCGACTGTGCCCGAGAGCGAGGTGCACCGTTGCGTCCCTGAGGTGTCGGCGCTCAAGGTGGCACTGGATGCTGGGGAGTTGGGGGAGGTGTTCAGC
>CAZIEQ010000075.1:0-9602 GCA_964538725.1 uncultured Acidimicrobiia bacterium
CCGAAATGTGATGGACTCACCCGCTTGTGGGGCGTGGTGCAGGATGGTGCCCCCAGGCGTCTCGTATCCCCCGCGGCTCTTCATGCCGATGAAGCGGTTCTCCACGATGTCGACTCTGCCGATCCCGTGACGGCCGCCCACCAGATTGAGCATCTCGAGCAGGCTTCGCGGCTGCAGTGCCCGACCGTCAATCGTCGTCGGCACTCCCCGCGCGAAACCCACGGTGACCTCTTCGGCGACGTCGGGTGCATCCTCGGGATCGGTGGTCATGGCGAACATGCCGGCGGGTGGCGCCTCCCAGGGATCTTCGAGGATGCCTCCCTCATATGAGATATGAAGGAGGTTGGCATCGCTGGAGAACGGCTTGTCGGTTGTGACAGGCACCGGAATGCCGCGCCTCGACGCATAGTCGACGAGCTCCGCCCGGCCTCTCAGATCCCACTCCCGCCACGGCGCGATGATGGTTATGTCGGGCTGCAGCGCATATGCCGACAGCTCGAAACGCACTTGATCGTTGCCCTTTCCGGTGGCCCCATGGGCGATGGCGTCAACACCTTCTCGGGTTGCAGCCCGCACCAGGCCTTTTGTGATCAGGGGTCGGGCAAGAGATGTGCCCAACAGGTAGTAGCCCTCGTAGATGGCGTTGGCCCGCAGCGCAGGGAACACATAGTCCTCGACGAACTCGCCGCGCAGGTCATCGACGATCGCCTCCACCGCCCCGGTGGCAAGAGCTTTCTCCCTCGCATCTTCCACCTCGGCGCCCTGTCCGACGTCGGCGGTGTAGGTGAGCACCTCGGCGTGGTAGGTCTCCCGGAGCCAGGGCACGATCACCGACGTGTCCAAACCGCCTGAATAGGCCAGCATGATCCGCTTCACGATCCGACTCCCATCTGTTCGAGCATGTCGGCAACCCGACCGGCGCCGACGTCTTCTGCGGTGACCACCAGCAGAGTGTCGTCGCCGGCAACGGTTCCGACGACTCCCGCTATGTCTGTGGCGTCGATGGCGGCGGCGACCACCTGTGCTGCCCCCGGTGTGGTGCGCACCACCACCAGGCTTCCGCCGGGAACGACGGTGACGGCGTGGTCGTCCAGCGCCTCTTCGAGGTCGGCGTGGGCTGCCGAACCCGCATGAGCGGTGATTGCATAGCGGAGCCGGCCTGCGGAGTCCCGCTGCTTGACCGCCCCCACCACCCGCAGGTCGCGGGAAACGGTGGCTTGAGTGACCGCAAGTCCGACCTCGGCCAGCGCCTCCACCAGCTGCGCCTGGTCACGGACGACGGTTCCTTCGATGATGCGGCGCAGCACCCGCTGCCGGTTGACAGACACGAATACAGTATATACGCATATACGTATGTGAGGTTCAGGCCCACCGCAGCCTCCTTGACGGGAGGACGACTCTCGACCACACTGCACGCTTCGATGACGAACACCCGCCGCCCCGCGACCTTCCCGATCATCTGCTAGGCACACGCGCCCCGGTGCGTGTGCCTTCGACCTCCGCCACCGGCGGAGGTCTTTTCATTGCTCGAACCGAGGAACGACAACATGACACATGCGAGCGTCGAGATCTACGACACCACCCTGCGCGACGGGACTCAGGCCGAGGGCCTGTCCCCTTCTGTTTCCGACAAGCTCGCCATTGCCCGCCTCATCGATGAGGTGGGCGTCACCTACATCGAGGGTGGATGGCCCGGCTCGAATCCCAAGGACGACGAGTTCTTCGGTCGGGCACAGACCGAGCTCCACCTACGCCGGGCAGCCCTGGTGGCGTTCGGCTCGACATGCAGGGCGGGCATGGCCGCTGGGGAAGACCCTCAGCTTCTGCGCTTGCTCGCCGCGGGGACCGATGTGGTATGCATCGTGGGTAAGTCGTGGGACTACCACGTCACCGATGCGCTTCGGGTCGACCTCTCCGAGGCACTGCGCATGGTCGCCGACTCCGTTGCCTTTCTCGTGGCGGCGGGTCGTCGAGTCTTCTTCGACGCCGAGCACTTCTTCGACGGCTACCTGGCCAATCCCGGCTTCGCCACCGCAGTGCTCCAGGCCGCTGCCGATGCCGGCGCTGAACGGTTGATTCTGTGTGATACCAACGGGGGGACTCTTCCCGAGCGCGCGCAGGCAACGATCCGCGACACAGCAACGATGCTCACCGGCACGGCAATCGGTGCCCATTTCCACAATGACGCCGGGTGCGCGGTTGCCAACTCGCTGGCTGCGGTGGCAGCCGGCGTGCAACAGATCCAGGGCTGCATGAACGGATACGGGGAGCGGACGGGAAACGCCGACCTGTGTTCGGTGATCCCCAACCTGGTGGTGAAAATGGGACTCGATGTGGTGCCTGCCGAAAGTCTCGCCAGGCTGGCGCCGCTGGCGCATCACATCGCGGCCATCATGAACGTTCCCATCGATCCCCGTCATCCCTACGTCGGCGCATCGGCGTTCGCCCACAAGGCGGGGTTGCACACTTCGGGCCTGGCGCGCCTGCCGCATGCATATGAGCACGTCGAACCGGCACGGGTGGGAAACACTGCCCGCATGCTCGTCTCCGAGCTGATGGGACGCTCCACGGTGTTGAGCATCGCCCGTCACCGCGGCTGGGACATCGACGGAGAAAGCGCGCAGGCAGTGGTCGATCGTGTCAAGGAGTTGGAACACCGCGGCTACTACTACGAGGCGGCCGACGGGTCGTTCGAGCTCCTGGTGCGGAACACCCAGGGCTGGAGTCAGGGTTGGTTCGAGGTTCGCTCGTTCCGGGTGGCGGTGGAACAGCGTGATGACGGCGAGGTAATAGCCGAGGCCACGATCGTTCTCACGATCGACGCCGAACGGGTGGCAGCAACGCGCCGCGGCGACGGTCCCCTCAACGCGCTCGACCGGGCACTCAAGGCGGCCTTGGCGGCGGCATATCCCGATGTGGAGACGATTCGACTCACCGACTACCGGGTGCAGGATCTGGATGTCTCCGAAGGCACCGCCGCCCGGGTCCGGGTGCTGATGCAGTGCTCCGACGGCCGATCCACATGGGGAACCGTCGGAGTCCACAGCAACATCATCGAGGCATCGTGGGAGGCTCTCGTCGATGCCCTCGTGATAGGACTGCTCCGAATACACGAGAAGCGGGAAACCAAGCCGTCCCCGGCCGACTCTCACCCGGCGACCGGCGACCGGCGCTCGGTGGCGGTATCCAAGTGGTAGACTGCATAATACGTACTATGTTGGCATATCATGCAAAAACGGCCGGCGGGGCCGACACCCGGCTTGCGGTGGCGGCACGATGAGCGTCACAGCTCCCCGGGGCTTCGTCGCCGGCGGAGTCGCCTGCGGCATTCGCAGACGCGCTCCGGACCTGGCCGTTGTGCGTTCGATCCCACCGACTACCGCTGCCGCCATGTTCACCCGCAACCGGGTAAAGGCGGCACCGCTGGCGGTTTCGCAGAAGCACATGGATGTCGCCGACCCGCAGGCGGTGGTGATCAACTCGGGGGTGGCCAATGCTGCAACAGGTGTGCCTGGCCGGCACGCCGCATCCGCCACCGCTGTTGCCGCCGCACGCCTCCTCGGCCTGGCTGCAGAGCAAGTGCTCGTGCTCTCGACCGGGCTCATAGGGGTTCCCCTGCCGGTGGACAAGATCAGGAACGGGTTGGCGAAGCTGTGCCCGCGTCTTCACGAGGAAGGGGGCCCCGCTGCCGCTGAAGCCATCATGACGACCGACAGTCATCCCAAACAGATTGTCGTACCCGGCAACGGTTTCACGGTCGGCGGGATGGCCAAGGGAGCCGGCATGATCCACCCTTCACTCGCCACCATGTTGGCGGTCATCACCACCGACTACCCGCTGCAACACGGCGAAGGGATCGAGTTCCTCCGGCCCGCAGTCGAGGCGAGCTTCAACCGGATCTCGGTGGACGGAGAATGCTCCACCAACGATGCGGTGATTCTGCTCGCCAATGGGGCTGCCGGCGTGCCCCGCGACGACACGGCATTCGCTGCGGCACTCGACAGCGCGTGCGCAGACCTGTCCCGTCAGATCATCGCCGACGGCGAGGGATCCTCGGTCATCATCGAGATAGCGGTATCAGGTGCAGACACCGACGAAGAGGCGGCCGCGATCGCACGCCGGGTTGCCACCTCTCAACTGGTGAAGACCGCCGCCTTCGGGCGGGATCCCAACTGGGGTCGGGTGCTCGCCGCCGCCGGATCTGCCACCTGCAACGGCGGTTTCGCCAGACTCGACCCTGATCTGTTGACGCTCTCATTCAACGGAAGCATCGTCTTCGAGAATGGTGAACCCACCAGCAGCGAGCCGTCCATGACAGACGCGGTGCTCCGGATCGATCTCGGACTGGGCCTTGGCAGCGGCGAGGCGGCGTACCTGGCATCTGATCTCACCTACGACTACGTCAGAATCAACGCGGAGTACACGACGTGAAACGCCTACAGCCGATACGACGATGACGGTCGTCGTCAAATGTGGGGGGGCTGTTGCCGGCGAGACGGCCCCCGCTGTGCTGGCACTTGCTTCAGCAGGGAACCGGGTCTGCGTCGTCCACGGTGCGGGCCCCCAGATCTCGGCACGGATGGAGGAGAGAGGCATTGACGTCCGATTCGTCGATGGAAGGCGGGTGACTGCGGGTGACGCCATCGGAGTCGTACGCCATGCCATGCAGTCTGTCAACCGGGAGCTGTGTGTCGCCATCGGCCCTGCAGCCGTCGGCCTGATGGGCGACCAGATAGGAGTCGAGGCCGAGCGCATCCCAAAGCTGGGACACGTGGGAGCTGTCTCTCCCGCCCGCCCTCGTGCCGTCGTCGACGCCCTGGGCCGCGACCTGATCCCGGTTGTCGCTTCGCTGGCCAAGGGACCGCTCAACGTCAACGCCGATGAGATGGCTGCAGCCCTCGCCGTCGGCCTCGACGCGGAGCAGCTGTTCTTCATGACCGACGTCCCTGGAGTTCTCATCGAAGGCAGGGTCGTTCCCAGCATGGGCGCCGAGGAGACCGGCCGGCTGCTCGACGCAGGAGCGTTCACCGGGGGCATGGTGCCGAAGCTGCGCGCCGCGGTGAGTGCTGCGGGCACGGGCATCGGAGTTCAGATCGGCGTCACCTCCGTGCTCGCCGCCGAGGGCCTGTGAGGCGAGGAGCGCGTGGGTGACGCCATGACGAGAAGGGAGAGGCACGGCGTGATCCTCGAGCTGATCGCGGCCGGCGAGATCTCGACGCAGGCCGAACTGGTTGCCGCGTTGAAGGTGGCAGGTGTCAGCGTCGTGCAGGGCACCGTCTCGCGCGACGTCGCCGACCTGGGGTTGGTGAAGATCCGCGGCTCCAAGGGGCGTCTCGTATACGCACCACCGGGCAAGAGCGATCCAGATCGGCTCAGAGAACTCCACTCGGCGTTGCGCAGGTGGTCACTGGCGATCGAAGCCAGCGGAAACCTCGTCGTCGTCACAACACCATCCGGATACGCCGACCCGCTGGCCGAGGCCATCGACAGCGTTGGACATCCCTGGGTCGTAGGCACGATGGCCGGTGAGAACACGATCCTGGTGGTGGCACGCGAAGGAGTCGCCGGCAGCGATCTCTGCGACGCCTTCCGACACGGCCTCAACCCGGGATGAGGGTGGCTGCCACACCCTGACTCAGGGCATCCATCCGTCGAGGGGAAGGCCCTCATCCTCCGCCAGACCCACCATGAGATTGGCGTTTTGGACTGCCTGGCCCGACGCCCCCTTCAACAGGTTGTCGAGTGCGCCCAGCGCAACGACGCGCCCTGAGTGCTCGTCGGCGTAGGCAGTCACCAACGCACGGTTGGAGCCGACCACGCGGCGTGTCTGCGGTGGCTCGCCGACCACGTCCACGAATGGGGCGTCGGCGTATGCGGTTCGCAGCACCTCGAGGAGCGCGCCCCGCCGCAACGGGCGGCTCGGTCGTGCGGTGCAGGTCGCCAGCAGACCGCGCTGCATCGGAACGAGGTGGGGAGTGAAGGTGACCGATGCCGGCACACCTGCCACGCCTTCGAGGGCCATTTCGATCTCGGGACGATGACGGTGCATGCCAACTCCATAGGCTCGCACGCTTTCAGCAACTGCCCCGAATTGGAGGTCCGCGCTGGCTGCCCGGCCGGCACCGGATACCCCGGAGAGAGCATCGACGACTATGCCGTCGGCTTCGATGAGCCCGGCCGCCAGCAGTGGTGCCAGCGCCAGCACGGTCGCCGTCGGATAGCACCCCGGGGACGCCACCCGCGAAGCGGCCGCGATGTCGGCGGCATTGAGTTCAGGGAGGCCGTACACCCACCGGACGAGTTCATCCGGGCAGGGATGCACTTCCCCGTAGCCCTGCCTGTAGCGCTCTGCGGTATCCAGTCGGAGATCGCTGCCGAGGTCTACCACCTTGGCTCCCCCATCGGCGAGAGCCACCGCGATGGCGGCGGAGGAGCCGTGGGGCAAAGCCAGGAAGACCACATCCGAGGCTGGTATCTCTTCCGGTTCGATGCCGCCGAGGACCCGCCCGGGGTGTGGCAGCTGCGGATGGACTTCGCCCAACGACTTGCCGGCGCTGTGTTTGGCACCAAGGTGGACGATGTCGAATCCGGTGTGAGTATCCAGCAGCCGGATCAGCTCCCCTCCGGCGTAGCCGGAGGCTCCCAAGACTGCTACCGAATGTCCCATTGGTCTCTCATACCGACGCGGGTCTCAACGCGGCGCGCACACCGCACCGGACTCCGCCGAGCCGACGATCGATGCGTACTTGGCGAGGGCGCCGCGGGTGTATCGGGGCGGCGGAGACACCCACGCTTGGCGACGACGTTGCAGCGTCTCCTCGTCGACGAGAAGCTCCGCCGTTCGGCCTGGGATGTCGATGCGGATGGGGTCTCCTTCTTCGACCAGCGCGATGGGACCGCCGGCGGCTGCTTCCGGGGCGACATGGCCCACACAGATCCCCGTGGTGCCGCCCGAGAAGCGGCCATCGGTCACCAATGCAACGTCCTTTCCCAATCCGGCACCTTTGATTCCCGCGGTTATGGCCAGCATCTCCCGCATGCCGGGCCCGCCCCGAGGGCCTTCATGGCGTATGACGACCACGTCACCGGCCCCGAGCCTGTGCTCGTAGAGGGCTGTAAGAGCGCCTTGCTCATCGTCGAACACACGGGCATGGCCTTGAAATGACTCGTCGCTGAGTCCGGCGATCTTGAGCAGGGCACCTTCGGGCGCCAGCGAGCCGCGCAGGACGGCGATGCCGCCTTCGCCCGCCATCGGGTTGCCGACCGGACGGACCACGTCCTGATCGTCCGGCAGCCGCGCATCGGCGATGTTCTCGGCGACGGTGGCTCCTGTCACGGTGACCGCATCCATGTGAAGCAGCCCCGCCTCGGCCAGGGTGTGCATCACGACCGGCACCCCTCCGATTCTGTCCAGGTCAACCATGAAGTAGCGCCCGAACGGACTCAAATCACCCAAATGTGGCACCCGACGGCTGATGCGGTCGAAATCTTCCAGCTGCAACTCGACTTCCGCCTCGTAGGCGACGGCCAGCAGATGCAACACCGAGTTGGTGGAACCTCCGAGCGCCATCACCACCGAGATGGCGTTTTCAAACGCCGCCCGGGTCAGAATGTCGCGAGGCCGAAGGTTGAGATCCAACAGCCTCATCACTGCCTCTCCCGACTGTCTGGCGTATTCGTCGAGACGGTCATCTACGGCAGGTACCGAGGCCGACCCGGGGAGCGACATGCCCAACGCCTCCCCGACGGCCGCCATCGTGTTGGCGGTGAACATGCCGGCGCAGGAGCCCGCACCCGGACACGCCGCCTCCTCCAACTCGGCCAGTTCCGCATCTGAGAGGTTCCCCTCGGCGTGTGCCCCGATTCCTTCGAATACGTCGACGATGGACACGTCGCGGTCGCGCCAGCGGCCGGGAAGGATGGTGCCGCCGTATAGAAACACCGACGGCACGTCGAGCCGGGCCGCAGCCATCAGCATCCCGGGAAGGGACTTGTCGCAGCCGGCGACTGTGACCATGGCGTCGAAACGCTCGGCGTGCATGACCAACTCGACCGAGTCGGCGATGACTTCACGCGACACCAGAGAAGCCCGCATGCCCTCGTGACCCATGGCGATGCCGTCGGAAACGGCAATGGTGGCGAACGTCAGGCCCACCCCCCCGGCGGCCGCCACGCCGAGTTTCGCCTCCTCGGCGAGCCGGTGGCCGCTCAAGTTGCACGGAGTGACCTCGTTGCCGGCAGACACCAGCCCGACCTGCGCCTTTGTGAAGTCCTCGTCGCCGAGGCCCACCGCCCGCAGCATTGCCCTGGCGGCAGCGGTGGTGGGTCCTTCGGTGACGTCTTGGGAACGGATCTTGTTCGTCATGGCGGGCGATGGTAGGGCTGCTGCCTCCCTGTGCGCTCTGCGGCTCCACCCGGATCGGCAGGCGACCTCCCCCGGTGTGTCACTTCGGAACGGCATCTCACCTCCCCGGGGACCTTGACACATCGCACCGAGGCGGCAATACTCCCCGGTTCAATGAGGCACCACAACCGCATCGAAGTACTCCTTATTCGCTAGCGCACGCGTCACATCCGCGCGTGCGCATCCCTCCAGCCCACAAGGCGGAGGGTTTTTTTCTACCCAAAGGGGCGCCCAGTTGGCTTCCTCACAGAACATCACAGGCTCACAGGCACTGCTGCAGGCTCTCGAGGCTGAGGGTGTCGATGTGGTATTCGGCATTCCCGGCGGTGCCATCCTCCCCGCATACGACCCTCTGCTCGACAGTCCCATCCGCCACGTGCTCGCCAGGCACGAGCAGGGGGCAGGCCACATGGCCGAAGGCTATGCCCATGCATCGGGCCGGGTGGGCGTCGCCATAGCCACGTCTGGCCCGGGGGCGACGAACCTGGTGACCCCATTGCAGGACGCCCTCATGGACTCGGTGCCGCTGGTTGCCATCACCGGCCAGGTGGCAACGACAACCGTGGGTAGCGATGCGTTTCAGGAGGCTTTCACTTCGGGCCTGGCGACCCACTGCACCAAACACGCCTACCTGCTCACCGATGCCGGGCGGATCATCGACACGGTCCATGAAGCCTTCCATATCGCCGGTTCAGGACGCCCAGGACCAGTGCTCATCGACATCCCCAAAGACGTCCTCAACGCCGCGACGACCTGGCATGAGCCCGGGCCGGTGAACCTGCCCGGTTACAGGCCCACGACTCGCGGCCACCACGTTCACGTGCGCCACGCCGACGATCTGCTGGATCCGATCCGGGCGCTGTTCTTTCCGGGCAGGATGCCCGATCCCTCGGCCGAGCTCGTCCGTGAGGAGACGCTCTCGTTTTTCGTGCTGAGCGGGATTGGGGCGGCGCTCGCCGATGCTGCCCTGCGCACCGCGCTGCTCTCGTACCTCTGGATCCAGATCCCGTGGGCGTCCGAGGGGGTTCGCGCACGGGTCGCGCGAGCCGTGGTGGGCGTCGCGGGTCGCGAGCATGGGCTCCCTGGAGTCTCGGAGTCTTCTCGGGGTTGCGTTCTTCGCCGCGGGTCTCGGCTACGGGACGGTGCTGCCGCTCGTCGAGTCGGCGATTCTCGAACGGCTGCCGGCGGGCGGGTACGG
>CAZIEQ010000076.1:0-9509 GCA_964538725.1 uncultured Acidimicrobiia bacterium
CTCCTCACCAGCTCGATCTCCGCAGGTGTGTCGGTTCGGAACGCGTTCACGGCGACAACGACCGGGATACCAAATCTGCGGGCGTTCGACACGTGGGCCTCCAGGTTGCTGAGGCCGGCTCGCAGCAGAGGCAAGTTCTCTTCGGTGTAAGCGCGATCCAACGGTATCCCGGGCACGACCCTGGGCCCGCCGCCATGGGTCTTCAGCGCCCGGATGGTCGCCACCAACACGACACAGTCGGGTTTGAGCCCAGAAACCCGGCACTTGATGTCGAAGAACTTCTCCATTCCCATGTCCGCACCGAACCCAGATTCGGTAACGACGTAGTCGCCGAGATGCAGCGCGACGCGGTCGGCCAAGATCGACGAGTTGCCGTGAGCGATATTGGCGAAAGGCCCGGCATGGACGAATGCCGCCTGCCCCTCGAGCGTCTGCATGAGGGTCGGATGGAGAGTGTCCTTCATGAGCACCGTCACAGCACCGGCGACACTGAGATCTTCAAGCGTGATGGGATCACCCGAACGCGAGGAACCGATGACGACGCGGCTGCATCGCTCGCGCAGACTACGGAGAGCAGACCGGTAGTCGGCACCGTCTACCAACGCCAGGATCGCCATCAGCTCGCTGGCCACGGTGATATCGAATCCACCCGCTCGCGGCCGCCCATCGGGTCGTCCACCCAGGCCCATCACGATGTTCCGTAGCTCCCGGTCGTTGACGTCGACGACTCGACGCCACGTCACGTCATAGAGATCTATGTCGAGCCGCGGCAAACCCATCTCGTCGAGTTTCTCGTCACTCAACCGTCGCTCGTGGTACCGGCGGGCATCAATCGCAGCAGCCACCAGGTTGTGGGCAACCGAGATCGCATGAATGTCACCGGTGAGATGGAGGTTGAAATCCTCCATGGGAACCACCTGGCTATAGCCGCCGCCGGCCGCACCACCCTTGATGCCGAAAGTCGGCCCCATGCTGGGCTGCCGAATACAGGCGATGGCCTGGTGGCCGAGGGCTCCGAGACCCTGGACGAGACCGATCGTCGTAGTCGTCTTGCCCTCACCCAGGGGCGTCGGCGTCACCGCGGTGACATCCACGTACTTGCCAAGTGGGCGATCGGCTACATGCGCCAAGATGTCGAGATGCACCTTGGCCTTGTGGTGCCCGTAGGCAATCAGGTGCTCCGGGGGAACACCGACTTCCGAAGCGACATCAGCAATCGGCCGAATCACCGCCGCCTGAGCTATCTCCAGATCGGACGGAACCGATGCCTTGTATGCCACGATGACTCCTTGGTGCTCCGAGGCTTTCGATCTCATCGGCCTGTGGACAGCAACCCCATCGCTTCTGCCGAGCCTCTGTGCTCCGTTCTCATGAGCAACTATTGATTATATCAATGTCGCTGCCGGGCCCCAAGTCGACGGGTTCATTGCGAGCACGACCCGTGAGCTGCGGCGCGTGCCGGCGGTGTCTACACCGGCCCGCCGGCAAAGGACCTTATGAATGCGGTGGGGAGTGCGGCTGCTTGGCGTCTGTTGGTTCGGCAACACCCATCGGGAGACACGTCCGCCAGCGGCCGTCGACCGCGCGCAGGGCGCCGGCGACAGCTCCGGCGGTTGGTACGAGCCCGATCTCACCAACCCCCTTGATCCCATAGGGAGCCCGTGGCTGGGGAACCTCGACGATGATCGACTCGACCTCAGGCATGTCCTTCGCCCGCAGGATGCCGAGGCTGCGAAGGGTCGTTTTGGTGGGGCGGGCCAGACTGTCCGTCGGGAACTCCTCGGTGAGTGCGAAACCGAGGCCCATATGCACTGCGCCCTCGATCTGGCCTTCGACCAGCTGCGGGTTCACGGCACGCCCCACGTCGTGCGCGGCAACCACTTTCTCGATCTTCCCGGTGGCAGGCTCTGCGATGACGAGCTGCGCGGCATAGCCAAACGCGGAGTGGATCGTGGGGTGTTCTACACCGTCTTCGAGCGAGTTCGTCCAGTCGACGACATACTCGCCGTGATAGTCGATCCCAGGCGCCCGCTCTTGGTCGAGGGCGACGCGAGCAGCGGCTGCCACGGCACCCGCGGCCATCAGGGTTCCACGTGACCCGGTCGTTTGACCCGCTCCGAGCTCGCGCGTGGTGTCGACGACGACGCGGATACGGCTTGGATCGACATCGAGTTCCTCGGCCGCAACTTGAAGCGCCACGGTATGCACCCCTTGGCCCATCTCGGTCCAACAGTGGCGCACGTCTACCGATCCATCCTCTTCGAAGCGCACCACGGCCCTGGAGACCTCGCGGAACCCGTTGCCGAGGCCCGAGTTCTTCAACGCGAGGCCGATACCGACGGCCTTGCCTCCGCGCCTGGCGGCTTCGTACGCCGGCTTCACCGCTTGTAGGCATTCCCGCGCTCCGCGACAGCCATCGTCCATGATCTGCCCTGGGCCCCACACGACGCCTGGAGTGATCACGTTGCGGGCACGAATCTCCCACCGATCCACACCTGATGCGGCCGCGAGACGATCGATGACGCCTTCCATCGCGAACTGTGCCTGGTTCGCCCCAAAACCGCGGAAGGCCCCACACACCGAGTTGTTGGTGCGAACCGCGATCGCCTCGACGTCTATGTGGTCGACCACATAAGGGCCGCTCATGTGTCCGGCAGCGCGCTCGAGCACTTTGCCGCCGACAGAAGCATACGGGCCGGTGTCGCCGACCAGCCGTGATCGAAGTGCGGTCAGGTGGCCATCCGCATCACAGCCGGCCCACACCTCGATGCGGATCGGGTGGCGTTTCGCATGCATCCGGAAAGATTGCTGCCGCGTCAGCGTGCATTTCACCGGGCGCTGAAGGAGGTAGGCGGCGAGCGCTGTCTGAGCCTGGTTCGACATGTCCTCCTTGCCCCCGAACGCACCCCCGTTGGAGACCAGTTCGACCATGACGCGGTCTTTGGCGATGGCGAGGACCGATGCGATCTGGTCGCGATCGTCCCACACACCCTGGCCGCCTGAATAGACGTGCAGCCGACCGAGATCGTCGGGAACAGCAAGGGTCGACTCGGGTTCCAGGAAGGCGTGCTCGACGCGTTGGGTTTGGAAGACCTCATGGATCGTGTGGGCGGACGTCGCCAAAGCATCGTCGACATCACCCCGCTGGTACCTGGATGTCGACAGGATGTTTCCCTGCAGCCCCCAGACCGCGTCCTCTCCAGAGGCCAGCGCGGCCTCGGTGGTGGCGAACGGTTCGAGCACTTCGTATTCGACTTGAACCAAGTCGACAGCCGCCACCGCCTGCGCCCTGGTCTCCGCGACGACGATCGCGATGACGTCCCCGTAATAGGAGGTCCGTCCGCCCTCCGGGATGAAGACCGGCCAGTCCTTGTCGATCAGCCCGACCCTGAGTTCGCCGGGTACGTCGGCCGCCGTCATCACGCCCACCACGCCGTCGGCGGCCTCGGCGGCCGAGGTGTCGATCCGGACCACGTCCGCCCGAGCATGATCTGTGAGGCGCAACATCCCGTGGAGGAGGCCTTCTGGCCGCAGATCGTCCACGTAGCCGCGATCGCCCAGGGCAAGCTCCACGGCTTCGTACTTCAATCCGCTCTTGCCGACCGCCGATGGCATCTCCAAGGCCGGAATCATGCCGGAGGTGAGCATGTCGACGGCCTCGAGAATCTTCTTGTAGCCGGTACAGCGGCACAGATGGGCACCAAGACGCCCGGCAACGATTCCAGGAGTGAGCCCGTCGACTCCCTTTTGGTCCAGGAGAGCTTTGGTGCGAACCAAGATCCCCGGCGTGCAAAAACCACACTGAAGTGCGCCGCTGGTGGCGAAGGCAGCGGCCAGGCGGTCACGCTCGATGGGGTCGAAACCCTCCAGGGTCGTCACTTCCTTACCGGCCGCCTTCCTCATGTCGACGAGACAACTCTGGATGGCCTTCCCGTCGAGGAGAACCGTGCATGCACCACATTGACCCGAGGGCGAGCACCCATCCTTGGGTGATGTGATGTTCAGCTCTTCGCGCAGCGCCGCCAGCAGGTGGGCATGGTCATCTCGAACCGTGACCGCCTGCCCGTTCACCGAGAACGATGTGGTCTCTGCCATTGCTCTCCTCAATAATCAGCCGCTTGATCATCCACCCGGACCCGTCGAATGTCAATCTCCGCGGCAACTGGGTGCCCCGGGGGACGTACCGTCACCGGGACCCAGAGTCCCGCCTTCACCGCTGAGATTCTGTCCGCCGTCGATTCGGTCGGTGGCCAATTCTGCTAAGACCCGCTAGTCGATGCAACGCATCATGGTGTAGAGGCGTTCCGGAGTCACCGGGATCTGGGTGACGTGCACCCCGGTGGCATCTCCGATCGCGTTGGCAACGGCCGGTGCCGGTCCGAGGATCGGGTGTTCACCAACGCCTTTCGCTCCAAATGGGCCTAGCGGATCCGGATCTTCGATGAGTGACACCTCGATCGGCGGCACATCGAGGATGGTCGGCAACCGGTAGTCGACGAGGCTGGGATTCTCGATGATCCCGTCGGTGAGCATGATCTCCTCCCACAGACCGCCGCCCAGGCCCTGCGCGATACCTCCCTCGATCTGGCCCTCCACACCCATCGGGTTGATCGCCCGGCCGACATCGTGGCAGGCCGTGTAGTTGAGTACCTTCGTCTGCCCGGTATCGGGATCTACCTCGACTTCGACGACGTGAGTCCCGTAACCAAACGCAGGGAAGGCCTCCTCAGAGAACCCGCCACCGAGGGGTGGATCATGGGGCTTCGTGGCGTTCCAAGAACTGATGCCGACGAGAGGGCCTCCGAACGAGTACGTCGCGATTCCGGCGATTGCCGCGAAGTCGAGACCGCCGTCTGGCTCGTTTCGCCAATACGCTCTGCCGCCGGCGACGACGACCTCTCCGGCGTCGCATCCGATGGCGTCGGCAGCCCTGTCGGCGATCTGCTGCTTCAGCTCCTCGGCAGCCAATCGCACCGCGCTGCCGCTGTCGAACACCGTACGGCTGGCGATGGACCCCAGATCGAACGAAGCCGCATCTGAATCCGGTGCTGCCACCGTTACCCGATCGAAAGGCACATCGAGCGTTTCCGCCGCGATCTGGGGAAGGACCGTGTGGGTTCCCGTGCCGATCTCAACGGATGCCGTCGTGATCGTGACGGTGCCGTCCTCGTTGAGACGGACCGACGCCGAGGACGACAACAACCCGGTGGTCTTCACCAGGTTGGCAATGCCGATGCCCCGGTTCGGGTCATGGCGGCTCTTCTTGTTCCAGTAGTCCGATCCCTCGAGTGCCTTCTCCATCGTCTCGCGGATCCGCACACCGTGGACGGACTGCATCGTGATCAGCGGGTCACCATCAGCAATGAGGTTCTTCATCCGTAGCACCGCCGGATCCATCCCGAGGCTGCGCGCCAGCGCATCCATGTGTCGCTCGAGAGCGAAGGTCATCTGATACGTGCCGTAACCGCGCATGCAGCCGTAGTCGGGGTTGTTGGTGTACACGGCCCGCGACCGTGCCTTCAGTGCCGGAAAGCGGTACACACCGTCCGCCGAGCCCAGCGCGTGGGTTGCCGTGCCGACGGCGTTGTCGGCATACGCCCCCACATCGGCGACGATATCGACCGCCCCGGCCACCAGCATGCCATCTGCAGTGGCCCCAAGCTCAATTCGAATGCTGTAAGGAGGACGGGCCTTGGCGGCGAAGAATTCCTCTTCGCGAGTCATGGCAAGCCGGACAGACCGCCCGGTCTTGTGGGCAAGCAGGGCGCACAACGGTTCAAGGTTGGTGTGCAGCTTCCCGCCGAAGCCACCGCCCACTTCGAGCGGAATGACGCGGATTTGAGTCATGGGAGAGCCCAGCGCCATCGACAACTGAGAATGGCATACGCTGAGCTGCTGTGTGGCCGTCCACACGGTGAGACGACCTCGGTGATCGAACCCGGCAACGCAAGCGTGCGGCTCGATGGCGGCTTGGTTGATCGCGGACGTCAGATAGGTCTCTCCCACCACGACATCCGCGGTCGCCATCGCCGCGGCGACATCACCGCGTTCCAACTCGGTCTCCATGCACACGTTGCCGTAGCGGACATAGGGAAACGCGGCCTCATACGCGGCGACTTCGGGATGCAGCTGGTCGGCATCATCGGCCAACGCGATGTCGGTGTCGACAATAGGCGGCAGATCCTCATAGACGACCTCGATCAGGCCAACGGCATCTTCAGCGATCCTCTCCGAAACTGCTGCAACCGCTGCCACGTGCTCACCGGCGTACCTCACCTCATCCTTGGCAAGGATGGTCCGGTCCCGCACATACAGTCCATAGCGATGGTCAGGAGTGTCATCACCTGTTACGACGGCCTTGACGCCGGGTAACGCCTCGGCCCGGCTGATGTCGATCGACACGATCCGGGCCCGGGGACGGTCGCTGAACAGCACCTTGGCATGCAGCATGTCCTGCAGATAGAAGTCTGTGCTGAACTTGGCTGCACCCGTCACCTTGGCCCGGCCGTCGACCCGGGCAACCGACTTCCCGACAACCTCATGGTGGGTCTTGTCCCGCGGCGGTGCGGCGACACCCCCACCGCTGCTGGCCGACACAGGGGCCGTCATTCCCCCTCCGATATGGCTATCTCAGCGGCACGCACCGCGAGCATGATCTTGGAATAACCGGTGCAGCGGCACAGGTTGCCCACCAACCCCTCGCGGATCTGCCTGTCGGTCGGATGTGGCTCTTCACCGAGGAGCGCTACGGTCATCATGACGAGCCCCGGTGTGCAATAACCGCACTGCACCGCACTGAAGTCGACGTACGCCTGCTGAACAGGGTGCAGCTCACCATTGGTGGCGAGACCCTCGATCGTCGTCAGGTCCTTACCGGCTGCGGTCACGGTCAACACCAGACACGACGTCACCGGTCTCCCATCCAACAGGACCGTGCACGCCCCACAGTCACCCGTTGCGCAGCCTCTCTTCGCACCGGTCAGGTTCAACTGCTCGCGTACAGTGTCGATCAAGAGATCGTCGAGCAGGACCCTGACGTGGCGCTCCTCTCCGTTGACCTGCAGCGCGATGTTCAAGAAGAGACCGCCTGCCCTGCCAACCGATCGAACCCCCGGAGCAGATCACGAGCCACCAACCGCCGCACCATCTGACGGCGATATCGCGCTGAGCCGCGAACATCGTCGATGGGTGACACCGCTTCTTCGGCGAGACGCCCGGCCTCAGCCGCGACACCGTTGTGGATCTCTCCCACCGACTGGACGTATTCCTCAGCAGCAAACGCCCGCAGCGGTGTAGGCGCCACCGCACCCAAGCCGATCCGAGTCATCAGCTCGCCTCCGGCCCTCGACAGGGACACGGCCACACCGGCTACGGCGAGATCCATCGCCTGGCGTGGACTGACCTTCGTGTATGACGCCACTGTGCCCGGCTCGGGCCACGGCAGCGTAAACGCCACGGCAACCTCATCCGGGCCCAGAACCGTCCGGCCCGGCCCGACGAAGAGCTCGGCCACCGGAACGGACCGCATCCCATTCGCGGACCGTAATTCGGCCCGGGCATCCAGAACCAACAATGGCGGTACGGTGTCGGCGGACGGTGATGCATTGCACACGTTCCCGCCAAGTGTTGCCAGGTTTCGGATCGGAGGACCGGCAATCACCGCAGCACCGTCGGCCAGAACGCGCCAACGCGAACGCACGACGTCCGAGCGCACGAGGTCGGCCAATCGAACGGCCGCCCCGATCCGAATCCCATCGGAACACTCTTCCATGACCGACAGATCGGTCACACCTGTGACGTCGATGAGAGTGAGTGACTCATTGGAGCCGCGGCACTTCAGCAACAGGTCGGTACCGCCGGCGATCACCCGCGGATTCTCGTCACGCCGTGCCATCCGCAGCAGCAGGCCGTCTAGATCATCGACCCGACACACCTCTCTGATCGTGGCCATGACGAAGTCCTCATCCGCGACTCAGCTTGTCCACGGCGACGATACCATTTGTATTGACCACGGCAATGATGGACGGGATCGCATGCCACCGCGGCTCGCCCTCTCCACTGCGCTTCCAGTAGGTGCCGGGCCGTTTCATGCCCCCATCAGCGGAAAGGTTCGCCACGGTTCAAGCAAGCCCTCTAGGCCGGCGGTGGACACGAGTGCACCGGCACGTGCCCCGGCCTCCTCCACAATGGCTTCTTCATCGACGAGGGTGCAGCGCCCATTCTCGAGAATGATACGGCCACCAACGATGGTGTACGCCACGTCGGCGGGGGAGGCCGAGTAGACCAATGCGGCGACTACACGATGCAGCGGTGAGTGGTGGGCTCCTGACAGTTTCACGACGGCCAGGTCGGCCAACCGACCCGGAGCCAAGAAACCTGCCTCAACGCCCAGGTACCGGGCACCCTCGCGGGTCGCCAGCTCGATCGCTTCCTCACCGTTGGAGACTGTCGTATCTCGGGCATGGACGCGCTGCAGCAGCACCGCCTGCTTCATACAGGAGAACATGTCGAGACGGTGGCCGCTTCCACCGTCGAGGCCCAGCCCGACCTTGGTTCCTGCTGCCCGCAGATCACGCAGCCGCATGACTCCGAGGCCTATGTACTGGTGCGAAATCGGACAATAGGCTACGCCGCTACCCGTCTCACCTACTCGCTCCACCTCGCGGTCGTCGAAGAAGATCCCGTGGGCGAGGGCGGTCCCATCGCCGAGGAGATCTTCTTCATAGAGCCAGTCGACCGGACGCACGCCGTATTCTTCGCGGTAGTAGACCGGGTCGGTATCGACCTCTGAGCAGTGGGTATGCCAGCCGGTGCCGGCCTCATGCGCCAGCGACACCGCAGCTCGTATCAGGTCCTGAGCCACATAAACGATGTTGACCGGTGCCGGCCAGACCCCGACATGGGTGCCCGGCGGCCTGGCGTCGATGCACTCCCGTGTGATTGCCAACTCTTCAGCCGCCGAGTATCGGAATATCCCGCCGGCCAGGTTGTGCCGACGTGCTATTTCGGTGGCGTCACCCATCATCCCGCGAGCCACCGCGCCCCGTAATCCGACTTGCTCTATGCCCGCAGCGACGCCGAGCGTCGTGGCGGTATCGGTTGGTGCGTAGTGATGATCGAGGACGGCCGTGACCCCTGAATGGGCCGCCTCCACGGCACCCAGTTTCGCACCAGCCACAGCATCCGGACCGGTGACCGCATCGGCAAAGGGCCACATGAATCCGGATAGCCAAGGCCATAGCTCGAGGCCCTCACCCAAACCGCGCATCAGGTACTGGAACAGATGCTGGTGGGTGTCAACGAACCCGGGGAGCACCGCCATCCCTGCGGTGTCGATCCGGCGGTCCGCGGCCCAGCCTGCCAGCTCCTCGGCAGTGCCGACGGCAACGATCCGGTCGCCGGCCACAGCAACCGCACCAGGGTCGATCACTCGCCGCTCGTCATCGACCGTGACGACGGCACCTCCACTCAGGAGCAGATCACACCGGGCGGCGTTGCGGTGCAAATCG
>CAZIEQ010000077.1:0-9500 GCA_964538725.1 uncultured Acidimicrobiia bacterium
TCGCCCGTGATTCCCACTGGCCGCGATGCCGCCACCAGGTGTCCCAGAGCCGACGCACGAACGTCCGCGTCGCGGCATCCCAACGGGACGTGAGTTGTGCGGGCAGCAGACCGGCGACCCCCATGAAGATCGCATAGGCCTTGCAGGCGTCGTTGTCGGCGACCGATCGCAGATCATCGAGGTCGATGACCCAGTGGTCTGAAACACGAAAGATGAGCGGGGTGTTACACCGCCGGCAGTGGGGATAGGAATGTTCGTAAGCCTCCGCAGCGAGAAGCAAGCCGCGCCCGGTCAGATCTTCGACTATCGGGTCGGCGGCGTCGGCCGTCGACATGCCCGCCAGCCAGCCGTACTGGGTGTAGAAGCGGCCCGCATCGTCGACTGGTGTCAACACTTCCAGACCGTGGACGCCGGCCAGATCGAAGTCCTCGGCGCCGCAGCCTGGGGCGATGTGGACGATACCGGTGCCCTGATCGAGGGCCACCTCTTCCCACGGCACTACGCGGTGAGTGACAGCCTTGCCGGGAGACAGAGTGTCGAACGGGCCTTGGTACACCCACCCAACCAGTTCGCTGCCGGCAAGGACCGTAGCGAAGTCCTCCTGTGGAAAGCGCGCCACGGCCACCCACTCCCCGCTCTGCCGCCGGCCGTACTCTGCCTGGGGATTGACCGCGGCGGCGACGTTCGCCGGCAACGTCCACGGCGTCGTGGTCCACACGACCAGGGACTCCCCTGGACGGTCGCGCAGTGGGAACCGCACAGACAGGGCCGGGTCGGAGCGTTGCTGATACACGCCGGCCTGGGACAGTTCGTGTTGCGACAACGATGTACCACATCGAGGACACCACTCCGTTGAGCGGTGGCCTAGGTAGAGCCAACCTTCACTGTCGATGTGTTTGAGGAAGCGCCAGATGTATTCGATGTTGGTGTCGGCGAATGTGAAATAGTCGTTGCCCCAGTCCATCCACTGTCCGAGGCGGCGCGACCCTCGAGTCAACTCGCCGGCCGACCATTCCACCAGCTCTCTGCACTGGCGGGCGAATCGTTCCAGTCCGTAGTCCTCGATGTCCTTCTTGGAGTCGAGTCCCAGCCGGCGCTCCACTTCGACTTCGATCCACAGACCCTGGCAGTCGTATCCGTTCTGGAACCGTTGGTCGTAGCCGTCCATCGCCCGGAAACGGTGAAAGACGTCCTTGAGGGTACGGCCCCATGCAGTGTGCACACCCAGGGTCTTGTTGGCCGTCACCGGCCCGTCGATGAAACTGCACCGAGGGCCGCCCCGGTTCCGCTCCCTGAGGCGGTTGAAGACGTCGTTGCGGTCCCAAAGGTCGAGAACGTCCAGTTCCAAGGCCGGATGGTCGGGGTGCGACGGCATCTGGGGAAACACGGTTGTGCGAGAACGGTCGGCTGTTGAACTCATGCGGCGGTCGGTCTCCAGTCTCGGTGATCGTCGCCGGGACGAGCGGACTGCCCGCGGTGCCGCCCGGCCTGCCCGACCGAGGCCGGACCCGCTTGGGCAGCGATGGTAATACCCGCCCGGTCGGGGGCAGTGAGGAAGCGGTGCAGACGCCCTGATAACGTCACGGGCAGTGACCCATCCCGTACAGCAAGCTCCCCGAGGATGCCACATTTCGGTGTGGGTGGTGCCGCGGGCGTCCAGGAGCGAGATCACCGGGTTGCACGGTGACGCGGTTCGTGTACGGGTGGCCGCTGCTCCTCAGGGGGGCCGGGCGAATGCCGCTGCTGCCGCAGTTCTGTCGGCCGCACTCGGCGGTGCTGCGGTGCATCTCATTCGAGGGGCGGCGTCGCGACGAAAAGTGTTCGCCGTCGATGCTGACCGTGCAGCCGTCGTGGATGCTCTCGGTCTCGATCCAAACTGAGCCGGCGAGACCGGCGGGGCTCACCGCCGCGGCTCCGGCACGTGAAACGAGTTGCGGTCCCCGGCTGCCGCATTAGGGTCGCCCGGCCTCGGAGACTGAATGATGGCTCGCAAACTGGCTGAGACGACCTTGCACAGACTGGCTAGAGCGCTCGACGAGCAGCGCGAGCGCCTGCTGGCGACCCTGGAGGATCTCGAAGCGGAAACCAAAGCGGTGCGACTGTCGGAGACATCTTCGGAAAGGAGCCCCGATCCCGCTACAGCTGAGGGCGGGTCGCTGGTATACGAATTGGAGAAGGGCTTCAGCATCGCCGCGAACACACGAGACCTGATAGGTCAGGTGGAGCATGCCAAGGAGCGACTGCGAACCGGCGTATACGGGCGATGTGAGTCGTGCGACACCTCCATTCCGGTGGCCAGGCTGGAAGCTCTTCCGTACACCACCGTGTGTGTGAAGTGCGCTTCGCGGCCCTGACCACCCGCCGCCTCGGGCTGGGGGCCGCCGCAGCCGTCATCCTCGTCGATCAGCTGACCAAATGGTGGGCGGTGGAGGCCCTGGCGGAGCGCCCGGTGATTCTCATCGATGATGTGCTGCGGCTCGCCGTAACCCGCAATCCGGGTGCTGCTTTCGGTGTGCTGCGAGGTGCAGGATCGGTGCTTGCCCTGGTGGCGATCGCCTTCGTAGTAGTGCTCATCGTGTCGCTGCGGGTCCTGGAGAGGCGCGCCGAGGCGATCGCCCTCGGCCTGATACTGGGGGGTGCTCTGGGCAACCTGGCCGACCGGCTGTTCCGAGGAGGCGGCTTTCTCGACGGCAGGGTCGTCGACTTTTTCGATCTGTCGTTCTTTCCCGCGTTCAACCTGGCAGATGCCGCCATTACGGTGGGCGCATTGCTTGCCGTTCTGGAGGCGATACGGGAGCATTGAATCTCACTGTCCCCGCCAGCCTCGACGGGGCGCGTGCCGATCTGATAGTGGCCAGGCTCGGTGGCGTCAGCCGTCGGGTTGCCCGCGGCGCCTGCGACGACGGAAAGTTGCTTTCGGAGGGCGACAGCGCCGCCGCCGCCCGCCGCCTCTCGGCGGGAAGCAAGCTCAACGTCACGCTGCCTGTGGATGTGTTCCTACCCGAGCCGGTGCCTTTCACCGTCGTGTGGGAAAACGAGCACCTGGCGGTGGTCGACAAGCCGCCGGGCGTCGTGATGCATCCGGGTGCAGGTGTTCGCCGCGGAACCCTCGCCGCCGGGCTGTTGCATCGCTGGCCTCAGATCGTCGGGGTGGGCGATGAAGATCGGTGGGGAATCGTGCATCGACTCGACAAGGACACCTCGGGGCTGCTGTTGATCGCCAAGACATCGGAAGCCTTCGCGGAGCTGCGCCGCCAACTGTCGCAACGCCGTGTGGAGAGAGAATACTGGGCTATGTGTGCCGGCAGGCCCGGTTTCGCCACCGGGACCGTCGACGCTCCGCTGGCGCGGGATCGGGTACGGCCGTCGCGTATCGTGGTCTCTCCATCCGGGCGCCCGGCTCGTACCCACTATCGGGTGCAGGCCGAGTGGGAGGATCCACCGCTGGCCCTGCTCGGTGTGAGACTGGAAACCGGTCGCACCCATCAGATCAGGGTCCATCTGGCTTCGATCGGCCACCCAGTCGTCGGCGACCCCGTTTACGGGTCTGGGCGGACAGAGGCGGTGCCGAGGATGTTTCTCCACGCCACCGAGCTGAGGTGGATGGATCCCGACGGCGGCGGTGAGCAGCGAGCGGTTTCGCCACTGCCGCCCGACCTCACCGGCGTCCTGACGGCGCTGGGGCCGCCCCACACCGGGGTGGCCCCCGCCGGCGCTCAGTAGAGGAACATGGGCTTGCCGCTCACATGGCGCACCTTGGGGCGATAGGTCGCCACGTCGTACAGCTCATCGACATCCACCCGCTTCGTGCCTTGGCGTGTGATGGAGATGGGAACGTCGGTGTAGGTCCCGTCGCGCAGGGCCACCATCCGACCTGAAGACCCGGCGAGCGCCAAGTCGACCGCCATCACCGCGTAGTTGGTGGCAACCATCAAGTCGAGTGAGTCGGGGGGGCCCGATCGCATCAGGTAGGCCACTTGCTGGTAGATGATGTTCTCCCCGGTGGCTTCCTTGAGCAGCTCGCTGGCCATTGCTCCGATACCGCCCAGCTTGCGGTGACCGTATGCGTCTTCGTCGCCGCGTAGCACCATGTCACCACCTTTGATCTGTGCTCCTTCGGAGATGGTCACCATCGCGTATCGGCTCGGATTGGCCTCCTTGTCTTCGAGAAGAAGGCCGGCCAGCCGATCGACATCGAAGGGGACTTCGGAGATGAGGGCCCTATCTGCTCCCGCCAGGTATGCAGTCACCAGAGAAGTCTCTCCGCTGTACCGTCCGAAGAGCTCAACCACTGCGATTCGCTCGTGGGAACCGGTGCTGGTTCGCAGGTCGTGCACGAACCTGACCCCCCGCGTGACTGCGGTCGAAAACCCGATGCAGTAGTCGGTGCCGTGCACGTCGTTGTCCATCGTCTTCGGTATGGCCACCACCGGGACGCCTTCATCGTGTATGCGCAGGGCGTATGACAGGGTGTCATCGCCGCCGATGGGTATCAGCATGTCGATGCCGGCGGCTGTAATCGCATCGATCACGTGGGATGTGAAGTCGAAAGGCTCGTGCCCCACGGCTGCGGATCGCAGGAAGTCGGGGACGGCGCGCTCCGCTACCCGGCTCGGGTTGGTGCGTGAGGTGTGTAGAAATGTGCCGCCGCTGCGGTCGATGATGCGCACCGCGGCAGGATCCAGTGGCACCAGATGCTGTTGGAGCGACGGCGGATCGGACGGGCTCAGGCCGAGCAGCCCACCCCAACCGCGGCGGATACCGACCACCTCATGGCCCGCCGCGGTGGCCCGCATCACTACTGCTTTGATGCACGGGTTGAGGCCGGGGACATCGCCTCCTCCGGTCAGGACGCCGATGCGCATCGTGTCTCCTTTCTCGGGGGCGGTCGGTTGCCGGCGGGCTCAGGCCACGGTGATCTGTGAGTCCAGGTACACGTCCTGAATGGCATGCAGCAGATCCACTCCGTCTGCTCGCGGCCTCTGAAAGGCCTTGCGGCCGCTGATCAACCCCGTGCCTCCGGCCCGCTTGTTGATGACCGCGGTGCGTACCACCTGGCGAAGATCATCGTCTCCGCTCGAGGCCCCCCCGGAGTTGATGAGCCCGATCCTTCCCATGTAGCAGTTGGCCACCTGGTAGCGGGTCAGGTCTATGGGATGGTCGCTCGTCAAGTGGTCGTACACCGCCGGATGGGTACGGCCGAAGCCGATCGCCGTGTAGCCGGCGTTGTTCTCGGGCTGCTTCTGTTTGACGAGGTCTGCTTCGATGGTTGCTCCCAGATGGTTGGCCTGGCCGGTGAGATCCGCGGATGCGTGATAGTCGACACCGTCCTTGACGAAGGCCGGGTTACGCAGATAGCACCACAGCACGGTGAACATGCCCAGCTCGTGCGCCTCGATGAAAGCCTCCCCGACCTCCTGCAGCTGTCTGCGAGCCCCGTCCGAGCCGAAGTAGATGGTTGCTCCCACCCCGGCGGCTCCCAGATCGAAAGCCTGGCCGACCGATCCGAACATGATCTGGTCGTAGGTGTTGGGGTATGTGAGCAGCTCGTTGTGGTTCATCTTGACGATGAACGGGATGTGATGTGCATAACGGCGAGAGACGGCGCCGAGCACACCAAAGGTCGTGGCGACGGCGTTGCACCCTCCTTCCAGCGCCAGCTCGACGATGTTGGCCGGGTCGAAGTAGATGGGGTTGGGAGCGAAAGATGCCGCCGCTGAATGCTCCACACCCTGGTCGACCGGCAGTATCGAAAGGTATCCGGTGCCGGCGAGGCGGCCGTGCATGAACATCGATTGCAGGTTCCGTAGAACCTGGGGGGAGCGGTCGCTCAGGGCGAACGTATCGTCGACCACATCAGGACCGGGGAGGGTGAGATCCTTTCTTGGGATCCGTCTGCATTCGTGCTCTAGCAAGGCGGACGCCTCATCACCGAGAATCTGTTGGATGTCCATGGTCACCCCTCCCTCGTTACCGCCACGACCCGCCAACCGGGCCGACGGCGATCGTAGTGCGGGTGGCCGTTCCTCCGACGGTGGATCCACGGAAGTGACCGGTTCCGCCCACCGCTGCTAATTTCATGCTTGTAGTTCATGGCAGACACTTTCGCCCACCTTCACGTCCACACCGAGTATTCGATGCTCGACGGGTTTTCCAGGGTCGGCGATGTGGTCGACGCTGTGGCCACCGACCATCAGCCTGCGGTTGCCATCACCGACCACGGGGTTCTCTACGGCGTCGCAGACTTCTGGCATGCTGCCAACAGGGCAGGGGTCAAGCCCATCATCGGGCTGGAAGCATACGTCACCCCGGGTTCCCGTTTCGACCGGCCCCGCGCCGAAGACAACGTTCGCTGGCACATGACTCTCCTGGCGGTCTCCGATGAGGGTTACCGCAACCTGATGAAGCTGTCCAGCAGGGCTTTTCTGGAGGGCTACTACTACAAGCCGCGCATAGATCTCGAGCTTCTCGCCGAGCACAGTGCCGGCATAGTCGGCACGTCGGGCTGCCTTTCGGGACCTCTCGCCCATTACCTGGCGCCGGAATCGTCCCAGGAGGCGGAGGGCCGCAGGCTGGAACGGGACACCACAGGCGCCGAGACGATCGCAGCCACGCTGCGGGACATCTTGGGGACCGACGGCTTCTACTTCGAATTACAGGATCACGGTCTGCCTCAGCAGCGCCGCCTCAACCAGGATCTCGTCGAGCTCAGTGCACGTTTCGGTGTCCCGCTGCTGGCCACCAACGACTCCCATTACACCCGCCCCGACGAGCATCAGGGTCACGATCTGCTGCTGTGCGTGCAAACACGGTCGGTGCAGTCAGAGACGAACCGGCTGCGCTTCGAAAGTGATCAGCATTGGGTGAAGACGGCTGCCGAGATGAGGCGCCTGTTTCCCTCCGACGTGTTCCCGGGGGCCTGCGACAACACCCTGGTCGTTGCGGAACGTTCCGACGTCGATCTCGCGTTCGGCAGGCATCTGCTGCCGGAGTTCTCCACAAGCGATGGTCGCACGGCAGCGGAATACCTGCGCAGCCTGGTGGAGGAGGGTGCCCGCGGCCGTTACGGCGATCCGCTCCCCGACGAGGTGCGGCAGCGTGTCGACTACGAGCTGAATGTCATCGAAGACATGGGATTCCCATCGTATTTCCTCATCGTGTGGGACCTAGTGCGCTACGCCAGGGAACGGAGCATCCGCATCGGTCCAGGGCGGGGATCGGCAGCGGGGTCCATCGTGTCGTATTCGCTGCGGATCACCGACCTCGACCCGCTCCATTACGGGCTGTTCTTCGAGAGGTTCCTCAATCCGGGCAGGCGGCAAATGCCCGACATCGACCTCGATCTCGACGAGCGTTACCGGGCGGAGATGATCCGATACTGTGCCGAGCGCTACGGATCCGACCATGTTGCGCAGATCGTCACCTTCTCAACGATCAAGGGACGGCAAGCGGTGCGCGATGCAGCCCGGGTCCTCGACCTCCCCTACCAGCTCGGCGACAGGATCGCCAAGGCCTTTCCGCCTTCCATCCTGGGGAGAGATGCAACGCTGGAGCAATGTCTGCTCGCCCCGGCGGCGGACGCCGACGATGCCGTCAAGGACTATTACGCCAACGCAGCGGAGCTGCGCCGCCTCTACGACACAGACGACGATGCACGTCGGGTGATCGATGCCTCCAAACAGCTCGAAGGGTTACGCCGCCAGGCGTCGATCCACGCCGCCGGTGTCGTCATCAGCCCGATGCCGCTCACCGACATCGTGCCCGTTCAGCAGCTGGGAGAGGACCAGCCCGTCGTAACCCAGTTCGAATTCGGGGCGATCGAGGCGCTCGGATTGCTGAAGATGGACCTGCTCGGCCTGCGCAACCTGTCGACGATCAGCCGTTGCCTGGAGATGATCCAACGCAACACGGGCAACAGCGTCGACATCGATTCGGTCCCTCTCGACGATCCCGAGATCTACGCCATGCTGCAGAGGGGAGATTCGACCGGCGTCTTCCAATTCGAAGGTGCAGGAATGCGATCCTTGATGCGGGTGCTGCGCCCGGAGAACTTCAACGATTTGACTGCCCTGTCGGCGCTCTACCGGCCTGGTCCGATGGGACAGGGGATGCACCTGGAATACGCCCACCGCAAGAACGGACGCAAGCCGGTGTCATACGACGTTGCGGAGCTGGAGCCGGTGCTGCGGGACACTTACGGCGTGCTGGTCTTTCAAGAGCAGGTGATGGAGGTGGCTCGACGGATCGCCGGCTTCTCGCTGCCCGAAGCAGACGATCTCCGCAAAGCGATGGGTAAGAAGATCCCCGAGGTGATGGAGCAGCAGCGGGGCAAATTCGTCGCCGGCTGCGAGGCGAACGGGTATTCGGACGTGGTCGGGGCCAAGCTCTTCCACTACATCGAGACTTTCGCCGGCTACGGGTTCAACAAGCCACATAGCGCCGCCTACGCGCTGGTTGCCTATCAGACCGCATGGCTGCGTCTTCACTATCCGGGCGAGTATCTGGCTGCGCTGCTCACGTCGGTGAAGCGGGACAAGGACCGTACCGCGGGCTACCTCAACGATTGCCGCCAGCTGGGAACGGTGGTGCGCGTTCCCGATGTCAACCGCTCCTCGGTCGATTTCAACGCCGTCGGCGGCGAGATCATCTTCGGCTTGTCGGCGATCCGCAACGTCGGCGAGGCGGCTGCGGAGGCGGTCATCGGCGAACGGGAGAAGAACGGCCCCTACACCGACTTCGTGGACTTCGTAGGCCGGGTCGACACCGGCGTGCTCAACAAGCGGACGGTCGAGTCGCTCATCAAGGCGGGTGCATTCGACTCTTTGGGCCACAGCCGCCGGGGACTGGTGCTCACATTCGAGGATGCCGTCGACGCGGCCGTGGAGAAACGGCGGGCGGAGGCCGCAGGTCAGTTCTCGCTCTTCGACGACAGCTCGAACGAGGACACCGCGGCGGTGGAACCACCGGCGGAGGAGTGGCAGACGAAAACCAAACTGGCATTCGAAAGGGAGATGCTGGGCTGGTTCGTTTCCGACCACCCGTTGTTCTCGGTGCAGGCGCTGTTGGGGGCACGCTGCGACGGCACCGTCGCCGAGCTGCTGCATAGATCTGACAGTGAGGTCGTCACGGTCGGCGGATTGGCGACCGGCGTCAGCCGTAGATTCACCAGGGACGGCCGCCAGATGATGTTCTTCACGCTGGAAGACCTCACCGGGTCGGTGGAGGTGATGTGCTTTCCCCGCACCGTGGAACAGCTCGGGTCCTTTGTGGAGGAAGACGCCGTGCTCATAGTGCGGGGCCGCGCCGACGTCAGCGAACAAGGGACCAAGATCAAGGTGCAGTCGCTGGAGCCCGTCGCCCTTCCAGAAGATGTCCGGGTGGAGGTGCGGGTGGCGGCGGGCGACGTGTCGCCTCCGCTGGTCGACAGGCTGAAGACGGCACTCGGGCGCCACCCGGGTACGGTGCCGGTCGTTCTGCACCTGGGTGGCAGGAGTAGGAAT
>CAZIEQ010000078.1:0-9411 GCA_964538725.1 uncultured Acidimicrobiia bacterium
CGGTGCCGGCGGTGATTCAGGTGATCTCCGGCCGGCTCGAAGCGACGCTGAGCGAGGAGACCTGCCAGCTGGCACCGGAATCGTGGGTGCACATGCCCGCCCATCTGCCGCATTCACTGCGGGCGCTCGAGCCCAGCGTCATGCTGCTGACGATGTTGAAACCCTGACCGGCGGAGCGATGCCATGGAGTGGTCGAGATCTAGGGCCGCCAGCCGCCGGCAACGGCCTCGAAGATCATCTCCCGCTGCACCTCGTTGGCACCTTCGCCGTATTCGATGATCTTGCAGTCGCGGTAGTAGCGCTGCACCGGGCTCTCCATCATGTAGCCCTGGGCACCGTGGAGATGGAGGGCCCTTTCGGCGAGCCGGGTTGCGGTTTCGGAGGCGAACAGTTTGGCGATCGACGCCTCGGTGTCGTAGGGCCGGCCTTGCGCCAGCGCCGCCGCCGCTCCGTAGACCAGGGCGCGGGCCGCCGCCAGGCGGGCAGTCATGTCGGCAACGGTGAAACGCACCGCCTGCAGGCGGGACAGTGTTCCTCCGAACTGCTCCCGGACCGCGACGTGACCGGCAGCCGCGTCCAGCGCGGCCGCTCCCAGGCCGAGAGCGAGAGCGGCGCCGAAGATCCTCCCCTGGGAGAGAACCGACAGGCACTGGCGGAATCCCCGGTGCTCGGCGCCGATGAGCCTCTCCGCGGGCACTACACAGTCGTCGAAATGCAGCTCACCGAGGTCGGAGGGATGCATGCCCAGCTTGTCGAGGGGACGCCGTGCCAGGCCCGGGCTGTCGCCGTCCACCGCCAGTACCGACAGACCGTCGAGATGGCCAGGTTCGGAGCCGGTGCGCACCACCACCAGGAGCACATCGGCGATGGTGCCGTTGGTTATGTACAGCTTGGAACCGTTGAGAATGTATGAGTCCCCGGTACGCCGGGCGGCGAGCCGCACCCGGGTGACGTCGGCGCCCGAGTCGGGCTCGGCATAAGCCCAGGCGCCGATGACCTCCCCGGCCAACAACGGTGGCAAGAACCGGCCTCGAAGCTCGTCGGAAGCCACCGCCGCCAAGGCCCCGCCGGCGAGTACGGCATGGACATACAGGCCCAAGGCCACCCCGGCCGACACTTTGGACAGCTCCTCGAACAGAATCGTGCGTTCCACCGGCCCGCCCCCGGAACCGCCGACGTCCTCTGCAAAGCCGACACCCAACCAGCCCAACTCGCCGAGGACCTGGAAGAGGTGGAGCGGATAGGTGCGGGATGCCTCCCACTCAACGACATGAGGGGCGATCTCGGCCGAGGCGAAGCGAGCCACCTCGTCGCGGAGCCGGGACTGGGCCTCGTCGAACTCAAACACCGCGAAACTCCGGCGCCCGTTTCTCCTGGAAGGCCGCCACCCCTTCGAAATGGTCCTCGGTTTGCAGGCACTGCACCTGGGCCAGGGTTTCGAAGATGAACTCGCCTTCCATGTCGGTGTTGAGTGAGCGGCGGATGGCGCGTTTGGTCCACATGTAGGCGACCGGGGGTCCGGCGGCGAAACGGCCCGCCCACTTCGCCACCTCGGTGGCGTGCTCGGCGGCGGGCACCACCCGATGCACCAGCCCCAATGCCAGCGCCTCATCGGCTCCGACCAAGCGCCCGGTGAACATGAGCTCGGTCGCTGCTCCCAACCCAATCAGACGGGGAAGGAACCAGCCCGCGCCCATGTCGACACCCGAGATGCCGATCTGGGTGAACGGGGCGCCGAGGCGGATGCCTTCGGCGGCGATGCGAATGTCACACGCCATCGCCAGGCCGAGACCGCCACCCACCGTATCGCCGTGCAGCGAGGCGACCACCGGCTTGTCCACCCCGACAAGGGCTCGTATCAGGTCCAGGTATCTGCTGATGATCGGCTCCCATTCCTGGGCGATGCGGGGACGCATCTCTGCCTGGTCGGCTCCGGCACAGAACCTGTCTCCGTTGCCGGCGAGCACCACCACGCGCGCAGTGCCGCCCGCCGCCCGCTCGATCGCCTGCAACAGGACCTCCACCGTAGGAATGGCGATCGTGTTGAGTCTTTCCGGCCGGTTGAGGGTGATGGTGGCAATGCCATCTCTCTCATCGAAGAGGACGTCGTCTCCCATGGCTCTCCTTCAGCTCGAAACGGCTACTCGTTGCAGCTCATCCATCGATCTTGTACACCCGGGCAGCGTTGTCACGGACGATCTTGCGGGTCGCCTCAGGCGAGAACCCGCAGTCGTATACGTCCTTGAGGGTGCGGCCGAACGGCAGCAGCGGATAGTCGGTGCCCCAGATGACCTTGTCCTGGCCGTAGCCGCCGGCGAATTCCTTCAGCCGCAGCGGCCAGTGCCGCGCCGGCCGGGCCGAGGTCTCCACATACAGGTTGGGATGCTTCCAGGCGAGGATCATCATCTCCTCCTCCCACGGGTTGCCGACGTGGGTGCCGAGGATGCGCAGCTCGGGAAACGTGAGCGCCACCTCGTCGAGGTAGATGGGGCGGCCGCATTCCGAAGGCAGCAGCGGCCCGGTGTGGCCCACCTGAATGGCGATGGAGATGTCGTATTCGACGCAGGCGACGTAGAACGGCCAGTACATGCGGTGAGTGGGCGGAGGTGCGGTGGTGCGCCCGTCACCGTACTGGTAGGGCTCGACGCGAAAGGCCTTCATACCGAGATCTTCGACGCAGCGGCGGAACTCGCGCATCGCCGGCATCGGGTCGCGGATGTCGACTGTGAAGCAGCCGATGAAGCGATCCGGCGCCTCGGCCACATAACGGGCGGTCTCGTCGTTGTCGACCAGCCACGTGTCGAGGAACTTGAAGGAAGACGCCACCCCGATGTCGACACCGGCATCGTCCATCTCGGCGATCACCTCATCGAGGGTGAACCCCCTGCGGAAACGGTCTTCGACGCCGTAGCGGCGGAAGATGTGCCAGAAGGAGTCCGGCCACTTGTCGGCGGTTTCGGGGGACATGATCGACATCCAAGCGTCGATGGCTCCAACTCTCTCTGCAGGCATATGCCTCCTCCTCTCAGGTCAACACCCGGCCGATGATCTCCCGCATGATCTCCGATGTGCCGGCTCCTATGGAAAACCCGGCCACATCGCGGTAGTAGCGGGGAATCGGCGACTCCTCCATCTGGCCAGAACCTCCGTGGAGCTGCAGCACCTCCGCAGCCACCGACTGCACCGCGGCGGCGGCATGCAGCTTCGCCATCGACACCGCGATCTCCCCCGAGTGGTGACTGCGGTTGAGAAGGTCGGCGGCCTGATAGGTGAGCAAGCGGGTGGCTTCGAGTCGCGTCGCCATCTCGGCGAAACGGTGCCGCCATGTCTGGTATCCCACCAACGGCCTGCCGAACACCTCCCGCTCGGCGGCATAACCGAGACCGAGCTCGATGAGACGCTCCATGACTCCGACGGCGAACGCAGCGATCACCAGACGCTCGCCGGCGAAATGGGACAAGATGTAGCCCATGCCCCGGCCTTCCTCACCGACGAGGTTGCGGACCGGGACGCGGCATTCGTCGAAGAAGAGCACCGCGGTGTCCGAAGCCCGCGCCCCCAGCTTGTCGAGGCGGCGTCCCACTTCGAAGCCGGCAGTGTCGGTGGGGAAGACCACCACCGATATCCCCCCTGCTCCGCCGTCGCCGGTGCGTACCGCCAGTGAGATGAAGTCGGCCCGGGTGCCGTTGGTGATGAATGTCTTCTGACCGGAGACGACATAATCACCGCCGTCGCGCCGTGCCCTCGTCGTGATCGCTGCCACATCAGAACCGGCACCGGGCTCGGTGACCCCGATGGCGCCGATCAGCTCACCCCTGATCGCCGGTACCAGGAATTCGGCCTTGAGCTCGTCGGAGGCTTCATCGGCGAGCACTGAGAGCGCGAACTCAGACTGTGCCATCAGGCCGACGGCGGTGCCCACCGAATCACCCTTGGCCAGCTCCTCGCACAGAACGCAGGTCGCCAGATAGTCGCCACCGCCTCCACCCCACCTGGGGTCGTAGCGCAGACCCAGCATGCCGGCATTGGCCGCCCGGCGGTACAGCTCTCTGGGGAACTCCCCGGCCGCCTCCCACTCCTCGGCGTTGGGGCGCATTTCGGCCTCTACGAAAGCACGCACTGTGACTCGAAAGGCCTCGAGGTCGTCCCCCAGGAAGGTCGACGGCTGGCGGGGGTAAGGGGGCAAAGAAACCATCTATGGTTGACTGATGACTAGCCTATCATATTGGTCAATCATCCACGAGGCGCATGGCGACGACAGTCGACTCACCCCGGCAGCGGCTCATAGAGGCCGCCGAGACTCATTTCCGCCGTTTCGGCTTCCGCCGTACCACCGTGGAGGAGGTGACCCGCACCGCGGAGACCGGCAAGGGCAGCTTCTACCTGCACTTCCCCTCCAAAGAAGACGCCTACCTGGCGGTCGTTGAGGCTTCCCTGGAACGCTTCGTAGACCGCGCCGCCGAGGTGCTGCACACCGCCGACGGTGCTCCGGCGCGCCTTGGTGCCCTGGTGGAGCTCACAGCCGAGCATTACGGGCGTGATGAGCTGTTGCGCGCTTCCCTGTTCGGGGAGGCTTCCCTGGTGGACGGTCGTATCGCACGCCGCGCGGCCGAGATCCAGGGCGCCCGCATCAAGCAGCTGCTTGCAGAGGTGCTCGCCGCCGGCATCGAGGAGGGATCGATACGCCCCAACCTCGACATCGAAGCTTCCGCCGCCGTCGTGTTCGAGATCGGGTGGGCGGTAGTGAGGGCTGAGCTCGAAGGCACCGCCGACCTCCCCCTGCATCAGGCCTTGGACACGCTCAACGACATCGTCGGTCTGGGCATCATGACACGGTCCGAGGCGGCCCGGTGAGCCCCCCCGGTGATCTGGTTCTGGTGGAGGGACCTCGAGACGCCGTCGCCACCGTCACTCTCAACCGTCCCGAGAAGAGAAACGCCCTCTCCATCGCGCTGCGTGACGAGCTGGCTGCCCGATTGGTGGAGCTGGCAGTCGACGAGAGAGTGAAGGCGGTGGTGGTGACCGGGGCCGGCGACGTCTTCTGCGCCGGATTCGACCTGGATGAGTTCCGCCGCATCGACGAGCCGGAGTTCGCCCAGACGTTGTGGGAGTCGTCCGACCGCTACCACCGGGCGGTGCTCGACTTCCCGCTGCCTCTGGTGGCCGCCGTCAATGGCCCGGCTGTCGCAGGTGGCTTCGACCTCGCCGTCATGTGCGACATCCGGGTGGCAGCAACCACCGCACGCTTCGCCCATCCCGAGGTCCTCTTCGGAGACGTCGTCTACGGACCCTTGCACGACCTGGTCGGCGGGGCGGTCGCCAGGGATCTGTGCCTCACTGGCCGTGAGGTGGACGCCGAGGAGGCGCTGCGACTGGGCATCGTGTCCCGAGTCGTACCGGCGGCAGAAGTGCTGACGGTTGCTTGGGAAACCGCCGCCCGGATAGCCCAAGCCCCTCGCGACGTGTTGCTGCGCACCAAGGCCAAGGCGACGCGCCGGGCACGTGTTGACTCTGCCGACACGCGTGATCTGTAGAGGACGTCTTCCCCGATGACCGACCCGCTCTTCGAACTGGCGGTGCGCACCAACGACCTCATACCGTTCAGCCGCTTCCTCGGTTTGGAGATCAACTCGCTGCACCAGGGCAAGGTCACGGCACGGTTCGCCATGCGCCCCGAGTTCGTGGGCAACCCCGCCCGCGGTGTGCTTCACGGCGGGATCGTGGCCGCGGTGCTCGACTCAGTGGGCGGTTTCGCCGCCATCACCGCCCTCATCCGCGCCAAAGCGCTGACACCAACCGGCGACGGCTCGTCGAGCATCCCCTGGGTGAGCACCATCGACATGCGCACCGACTTTCTCCGCCCGGCCGTCGGCTCCAAGTTCGAAGCCACCGGATATGTCCTCCGCTCGGGCCGAAGAGTCGTTGTGACCCGCTCGGAGCTGTGCAACGAAGCCGGTGAGATCATCGCCGCCGGCACCGGCACCTACGCCATCCCCGACGACGGGCAGCCGAAGCTGCGGCCGGTCCAATGACGTCCCCGGCGCAGACTGGCACCCCACCGCGGTGGATCAGCCGGTGAACACCTGGACAGTCATCAGGCCCAGCGGACCGGCGACCACCGCCACCCCGATGCGGCGATAGTCCGCGTCCAGGATGTTCGCCCGATGTCCCGCAGAGTCCATAAGGCCGGCGTGGACGCCTTCAGGAGTGGCGGCCAGCGCCAGGTTCTCCCCAGCCGCCCGATAGACGATGCCGGCGGCGCGCAGCCGGTCGGCGACGTCGCCGCTCGTCGGACCGACATGGGAGAAATACCCGCCGCGGTACATGTCGGTGGCGTGGGCCAGCGCCACTCCGTCGAGGGCTGCCGCGGGTGCCAGCGGGTCCACACCGGCCTGCACCCGCTCTAGATTCACCATCTGTTCCAAAGCTGTCGCAGCATCCACGTCGACCGTTAGCTGATCAGGGGTCGCCGGCGGCAGGCTGAGGCTGTCACTGCCTTCGATGACGGCCCGGTTCACCCCCACCGCGTCGCGTATCTGCAGGACGGTGCCGATGATGCGGTCCCCCGAAAGTGAGGTGAAGACGCGTTGTGGCATTCCGTCGGGGTCGGTGAACACCCGTACGGTGGTCGATGACTCGACGGCAGAACCGAACAGCCCGGCGTCGGGCGCCACAGCGAGCAGCGAGAAGACGAGGGTCGCGGTGAACAGGCCCCATGCCGATGCCAGGGCTGCACCCCCTACCTTGTTGCTCAGTTTGAGTCCGGGCAGTGACCACACCTTCCCAAGTGCCCGGGCGGTGATTGCAGCGACGACGCCGACGGCGATGAACACCACGGTCCCGGCGATGAAACGCCCCACCTGGGGTGACACCCCGAACAGCGACTCGGCGATAGGGCCGGTGTATGAGCTGGTGCGGAAAGCGATGATCACGCCAACGACCAGGCCGACGAAGTCCATGGCTTCACGTATCAGCCCGCGACGCCAGCCACGGACTGCCAGCAGGGCGAGCCCGGCGCCTACGAGAATGTCGAACATCAGCTCAGCCGGCGAGCTGGATGCGGATTCGCTTGTTTCCCTTGCCCTTGGATTCGGTCTTCGTTACCCGCACCGTTCCCACCTCGGTCGTGTTGGCCACATGGGTGCCACCGTCGGCCTGGCGGTCGAGACCGGCGATGTCGATGACCCGAATCGGGTCGATGAAGTCGGGTAGCAGGTTGACTTTCGTCCGGATCAGGTCCGGATCCTCCAAGGCATCCGCCCGCGGTATGAACTGCACCGTCACCGGATGGCCCTCCGCCAGCGCCGCGTTGAGGGCCTCCTCCACCTGGCGGCCGAACTCCATCGAGATGGAGTCCAGCTCGAAATCCATCCGCGCCGACCCGGGCTCCATGTTGCCACCGGTGACTTTGGCATCGAAATCCCGCCAGATGATGGCCGACAGGCAATGCAGTGCCGTGTGGGTGCGCATCAGGCGGTAGCGGCGTTCCCAGTCGATACTCGCCGTCACCGAGGCACCAACCGGAGGGGAATCCCCGGATAGCTGATGGACCGCTACCCCGCCACGTTTGAAAGTGTCGGTGACGGTGGCCGTTCCGCCTTCCCAGGCAAGTCCACCGGTGTCGCCGGGCTGGCCTCCACCGCGGGAGTAGAAGACGGTCTGATCCAGAACGACGCCCTCGTCGCGCACTTCAACAATCTGCGCGGATGTCTCCCGGAGATAGGCGTCGGTGGCGGCAAGATCTCGCGTCATTGGTGAGAATGCTATCGGCCTCTGCTGTTACGACGGCTCTTCCGTGGACACCGCCGGCGGGTTGCGCCGCCACGGAGGCCTGAAGCCCGGCTCGGTCTGGTCGTCGATGAGAGCCTCCGTGACCTCGGCCCATGACTGGCCCAGCACTCTGGTTCGCCACAGATGACCGACGATGATCTTGACGATGGCCACCGTGGGGACGGCCAGCAGGACACCGAACAGACCGGCGAGGCTGCCCCCCGCCAGCAGGGCGAGGATGATGGTTGCAGGGTGGAGGCGAACGGTGGCCCGCAACACCGTTGGGCTGATGAAATGGTTGTCGAGCTGCTGCACCGCAGCAGCAACCACCGCTGCCCACACTGCCGTTGACAGGTCCTGGGTGGTCACCGCTACCAGCACACCGAGGGCACCACCGACCCACGGGCCGACGAACGGGATGATGTTGAGGAACCCTGCCGTCATCCCGATTATCAGCCAGAACGGCAGTCCAATGAGGAGAAACCCGACGCTCGTCAGCACTCCGACGATGAAGGCCACCATTAACTGGCCGCGTAGGAAGCCACCGATAGCTGTCCCCACCTGGCGCATCACGAAGACCACCTCATCCCGGTGGACGGGGGGCAGCAGGTCGGTGGCGTTGCGGCGCAGCTTGGGCAGGTCGATGAGGACGTAGAAGGCGATAACCGGAGCTACCAGAACGACCAGCAACGCCTGGAGGACGCTCAAAGTGACTGATGAGATACGGTCCCAGAAGCGCGACAGGAACCCGGTCTGGTTCTCCCGGAACCAGTCGGCCAGCTCGTCGTAGCGGGGCACGTCCAGATCCTGCACCCCGACCCGGCCGGCGAGATCCTCGACGTCGCCGGCGAAGTCGTCGTAGATAGTGGGAAAGCGGTCACCGAGGTCGGCTGCCTGGTCTCCGATCGAAGGTATGACGAGCACGCCTGCCAAGGTGAAGAGCCCCAGCAGACCCAGATAGGAGAGGCAGCTCCCCAGGAGGCGGGGCACACCTGTGGCCTGCAGCCGGCTCACGACAGGGTTGAGGATGTATATCAGGGCGACGGCGAGGACGATCGGGGCTACTAGATCACTGATTTGGGCGAGGGTCCAGATGACGGCACCGACGAACAGCAATGTTCCCAGCAGACTCCACGCGATGGCGCCCAGCCTGCGGACGCTCGAGCTGAGAGAACGACCTGCGTCCACCTCGTCAGGCGTCGGAGCGGCGGCGATCGAGAGCTTGCCGCCGGGCGGTAGCCCGATCCCGGCGCAGCCTGTAGATCGTGAGGGGCTGCAGGGCTGCCGCTTCCGGGTCGTCGACGACACGCCGCAGGATCTGGTAGTAACGGTTGGCGCTCATGTCGAGGTAGTCGCGGATGGCGAGGTCTTTGGGCTGGGGGTAGTGCCACCACGCCGACTCGAACTCGAGGACCAGCCGGTCCCGCTCGCTGAGCATGCCGGAAGGGTAAGAGCGCGAAAACCGAGGATCGGGGATTTCCCGGCCTGGTGTCGGTCTCGTGCAGGCGACGATGGCCCCACGTGGCGCCCTTCCGGCCGGGCAGGGCCGGGTACCCTGAACGTCCCGCTGGCGTAGCTCAGACGGCTAGAGCAGCTGATTTGTAATCAGCAGGTCGTGGGTTCGAGTCCCACCGCCAGCTC
>CAZIEQ010000079.1:0-9389 GCA_964538725.1 uncultured Acidimicrobiia bacterium
GCTGCGGAGGCGCTCGTTGTAGAAGTCGACGGCTGCTTCCATCACCTTCAGCAACGTTTCCCGCCGTCCCCGGCGCCGTGCCGCCTCGGGATCGCGCTGCAGAGTGATGTCGGCTCGGCGTGCCAGCAGCTCGACGGCGTCGGTGAAACCGATCCCTTCGGTTTCCTGGACGAACGTGAACAGGTCCCCACTCCTGCCACAGCCAAAACAGTGATACAGGCCCCGCGCAGCGTCGACCGACATCGACGGAGTCTTCTCGGCGTGGAACGGACAGATCGCCATCATCGCCCGGCCGCTCTTCTTGACACTGGTGACCTCCGCGATCAGAGCGCCGAGATCGGTCGCGTTGCGGACCCGTTCCTTGTCTTCGTCGGAGATGGCCACACGGCGAAGTGTACGGGGATGGGACGTCAGCCTGTATAGGGCACGGCCACGAGTCGGCGGGCATCCCTCAATGAAGTCGTGGCTGGTGGAGCACTGCGGTCTCGGTTGGGGCCGCGCCGCCGAATACGTCAAGGTGTCCCAGGCACTCGCGAGGCGTTTCTCAGCGACGAGACCGGATCGCTCGACACGGCTCGCTCCGGGCCACCGCGACGCCTGCGCCGTGAAGTCCAGTGCTGGAAGCAACAATTCGAAGCTTCCCCGGCAGAGAGCAACGCTCTCCATGCCCGGCGCCACATGAGCGTCTACCGCCAGTTCGGCGGCATGGTGCGCGCCGACGGTGAGTGGGACCCCGAAGGAGGCACCGTCGTCCTCACCGCGTGCATGCCGCCACCGACAACACCAATCGCGACCTGCTCGACGGCCGGACATTCGACCAGAAGACCGCCGACGCATCCGTCGACATATGCCGCTTCTGAAGGCAGCAACTGCATTGACGGGCGGAGAAAGGCCCCACATCTCCATCACCGTCGACCATGCCGCGTTGCGTGAAGACGCAACATCCCTCTCCTGATTCGACGATGGTGAAACGATGCATCCCGAGACGGCCTTTCGTCTCACCTGCGACGCCGCGGTGAGCCGCATAGTCACCCAGGGCGAATCCGAGCCGCTCGACGTCGGGCGTCGCACCCGAACCGTCCCGGCCGGCCTGCGGCGGGCACTGGTGATGCGTGACGGCGGCTGCCGCTTCTATTTCTGCGACGTTCGCCACGGTGGTGTGATCCCCACCACGTGACCCGCTGGGCCGACGGAGGGGAAACCTCCCTGGACAACCTCATCCTGTTGTGTCGGCGTCATCACCATGCCGTGCACGAAGGTCGCCGGCCGCTGCCGGATCCACCCGATCCCTGACCTTCCACCACCGTTCGGCCGGGCAGCCACCCCTCAGAGGGAACATGCCCCGGTCAGTTTGGAAGACAACCCGTCAGGTAGTCCACCAGGTCATCGATCGGGATCCGGTCCTGATCCATGGAGTCGCGGTCGCGTACAGTGACCTGTTTGTCATCCAGCGTGTCGAAGTCGACGGTGACGCAGTACGGGGTGCCGATTTCATCCTGGCGGCGGTAGCGGCGACCGATGGACTGTGTGACGTCGACCTCGGTCGCCCAGAGGGGCCGCAGCAGGGCTGCGACCTCCTCGGTGACCTCCACCAGATCCTCCTTCTTGGACAGCGGCAGTACGGCCACTTTGATAGGGGCCAGGCGGGGGTCGAGCTTGAGCACCGTCCGCGTTTCACCCCTCACTTCCTCTTCATGGAAGGCATCGAGCAGGAAAGCCAGCGTGGCACGGGTGGCGCCGCCGGAGGGCTCGATGACATAGGGGTGAAAGCGCTCGCCTGTTGACTCGTCATGGTAGGTGAGGTCGACACCTGAATGGGCCTCATGCGCCTTGAGGTCGTAGTCGGTGCGGTTGGCGATGCCTTCCAGCTCATCCCACCCCCACGGGTAGCGGTACTCCAGGTCCGAGGTGGCATGCGCATAGTGAGAGAGCTCGTCGGCATCATGGGGCCGCAGCCGCAGGTTGTCCGCGCTCATGCCGAGATCGGTGTACCAGCGGAAACGCTCCGCAAGCCAGTAGTCATGCCAGCCGGCGGCCTGGTCGGGGTGGCAGAAAAACTCCATCTCCATCTGCTCGAACTCACGGGTGCGGAAGATGAACTGGCCTGGGGTGATCTCGTTACGGAATGCCTTTCCGATCTGGGCGATGCCGAAGGGAAGCCTCATCCGAGCCGTGCGACGCACGTTCTCGTAGTTCAGGAAGATCCCCTGGGCTGTTTCCGGGCGCAGATGCACGGCGGCGGCATCATCTTCCACCGGCCCCATGAAAGTCTTGAACATGAGGTTGAACTTGCGGGGATCGGTGAACGTGCCCCGCTGTCCGCAGGATGGGCATAGCTCGGGGTCGTCCAGTTTGTCGAGACGGAACCGGTTGTTGCAGTTGGTGCACTCCACCAGCGGGTCGGTGAACTCGGCAACATGGCCCGAAGCCACCCATGTCGCAGGGGCCTGGATGATCGCCGAGTCGAGTCCGACGACATCCCCCCGCAGCCGCACCATCGAACGCCACCAGGCCTCCTTGACGTTGCGCAGCAACTCGACCCCCAAAGGCCCATAGTCGTATGAGGACCGCAAACCCCCATACAGTTCGGACGCCTGGAAGACGAAGCCGCGCCTCTTGGCCAGGTTGACGATGGTGTCGAGCGAAACGCTCATCGGAGTCTCCACCGGGAGCGGAGCATGTTAGGCGCCGGTATCCGCCGCGGGAACAGCATCGGGTTGCCCCCACTGGGTGTGCCCAGCGCCGGGCCGCCTCCCTCAAGCGTGCCGGTCGTCTGCCTTGCCAAACCGTCTCTCCCTTGCCTGATATTCGGCGATGCAGTCGGCGAGCACCTCGCGGTTGAAGTCGGGCCATAGCACCGGTATGAAAACCAGCTCCGAGTAGGCGGCCTGCCACAGCAGGAAGTTGGAGATCCTGACTTCCCCGCTGGTGCGGATGATGAGATCGGGGTCGGGCATGGCAGGCAGGTCCAGATGAGCCGACAGAGCCTCCTCGTCGATGGTGTCGAGGGCCTCGCGGTTCTCAGCTACCGCGGCGGCGATGCGGCGAGCCGAACGCGCTATCTCGGCCCGGCTCCCGTAGTTGAAGGCGAACACAAAGTTGAGGCCCGTGTTGGTCTTGGTCACCTCGGCCGTCTCGGCGAATTGGTCTTTGAGACGGCACGGGATGCGCTCATCTTCCAGATCGCCGATGAACCTGACCCGAATTCCAAGGCGTTGCACGTCGGGGAGGCGGCGCGTCAGCAGCCCTTGGGCAAACTCCATGAGAAAGGCGACCTCCTGGTCGCCTCGGGTCCAGTTCTCAGTGGAGAAGGCAAATACCGTCATCCATTCGATGCCGAGATCCACGGCGCCCTCGACAGCATCGAACAGGGAATGCTCACCGGCGGCATGCCCCGCGGTTCGTGTCAGGCCACGGGCGGCGGCCCAGCGGCCGTTGCCGTCCATGATGATGGCGACGTGGCGAGGCATCCGCCCGGGACTGAGCTCAGCCATCGAGAACCGTAAGTGATTTCAGCCGCCGTTCGAGGTGATACTCGACGAACCTTTTGGCAATACCCAACGCTTCGGCCCCGAATTTCGGGTTTGCCTGCGGAAGGTGGGGAAGCTCCGCGGAGGCGAGGCCTGCCATATAGTCGGCGACTCCTTCCCGCAGCCGGTGGGAGTTCGCGTTGCGACATCGTTCACATTGCGCTCCCCCGGCGGCAAGTGAGAACCGGACCAGGCCGGAAGTGGCTCCACAACTGGCACAATGATCGAAGGCAGGTGCCAGGCCGACACATCCTGCCGCTTGTACCAAGAACGCCGACACCAAATCGGGATGAACCGACGCCGCGTCGTTGAGGGAGCCCAGACCCCGTTTGAGGAGGAGGAACAACCGCACTGCCGACTCGTCCTCCTGGGCGACGGCGTCGGCAACCTCCACCAGGGTTCCCGCCGCCATGACTCGCTTCAGGGAGCTGCGCGCCCCCGCATGGGGTTCGATGACAGACACCTGGGTGATGGTGTCGAGATTGCGACCCTCATACACGACCAAATCGACGTGGGTGAAGGGCTCCAAGCGGCCACCGAAACGGCTCTTGGTCTTGCGGATTCCCTTGGCGACGGTGCGCAGCTTCCCATGGTTGGGGCTGAGCAGCACGACGACACGATCCGCCTCCCCGAAGGGATACGACCGCAAGACGATGCCCTGATCGTGACGCAGGCCCATGGAACCCCCGATACCACCAGTCCTCAGATTCCACATCTCCCGAGCATCAGGTCACATGGTCACAGGCTCGCCACCGGATGCTCGGACTTCAGTATGCAACATCTCTGAACCAGCCGGGTGAAATACGCTTCAGCCAGTCGCCCTGGCAGCCGAGGTTGCCGGAGGCCCTCACCATCCGAACCGGTCAAGGGCAGCCGCCCTGTCCTGCCAGTCTTTCTCCACCTTGACCCGTAGACCGAGAAACACCCGTATCCCAAAGCGGCTCTCCAGCTCCTTGCGGGCTGCAGCCCCTGCGGCTTGCAGCAGCGCAGCGCCTTCACCGATGACGATTCCCTTCTGCGACTCACGCTCCACCAGCACCAGCGCTCCCACATGGAGCAAACCGTCGCGTTCCTCCACCTCCTCCACCGACACCAGAAGCGAATGGGGCAACTCGTCCCGCAGTCGGCAGAGGAACTTCTCTCGAATCAGCTCGCCGATGAGCAGCTTCTCAGGCTGGTCGGTTGTGGAGTCTGCGGGGTAATAGGCGGGCCCGGCAGGCAGCAGGCTCTCCAGATGATCCACAAGAGGCTGCAGGCCTTCCCCACGGATGGCGCTCACCGGGAAGTAGGCGTCGCAGTCCCACTCGGCAGCGGCGGCGAGAGCAGTCACCATCTGCGGTTTGCTGGCCACATCGGCCTTGTTGGCCGCCACGACTGAGGTCACACCGGACTCACCCACCCAACGGGCCGCCATCCCATCCCCGCGGCCCACTCCGGCCCTGGCATCCACAACCACCACGGCGGCGTCGGCATCCGCCAGGGAGGATTGCACCAGCCGGTTGAGACGCTCCCCCAAAACCCGGCGTGGCTTGTGCAGGCCGGGCGTATCGACGAACACGATCTGGAAGCCGTCCCCGTGGAGCACGCCCCGAATCTTGTTGCGGGTGGTCTGGGGACGTTGCGAGGTGATAGCCACCTTGGCCCCAACTATGGCGTTCACGAGCGTCGACTTGCCCACGTTGGGCCTGCCCACGACAGCGACGAATCCCGATCTCATGTGCGGCCGATGCGAACCTGCGCTACCCGTCTGCCCTGCACCCGCTCGACAGCCAAAGCAACCCCGTTGTAGTCGACCACTTCCCCCTCGCGAAGCACCCTGCCCGCCAGGCCCAGCACCAGACCTCCGACCGTGTCCCAATCCTCGTCGGGGAAAGCGACACCGACCAGCTCTTCGAGCTCGTCAACCGGTAGACGGCCGTCGACGAGGTACTCGCCACCACCGAGCGCCCGAACCAGCACCTCTTCCTGGTCGTATTCGTCGGCGATCTCCCCCACCAGCTCTTCGAGAAGATCTTCGATCGTCACCAGGCCGGCGATGGCGCCGAACTCGTCGACGACGATTGCCATGTGATCCTGTTCCGCCTGCATCTCCTCCAACAGGTCGAGCACCCGCTTCGTCTCCGGGACGAAATGAGCCGGACGGGCGACGTCAGTCACCGGGCGAGGCGCCGACCCCACGGCTAGCAGTTGCAGCAGATCGCGGGCGTAGACGATGCCGACCACGTCGTCGACACTGTCGCGGGTTACGGGAATGCGGGAACGGCCTTCTCCTATGCACACTTCGATGGCGGCGGTGGTGTCAACGTCCGCACTGACGACAACCATGTCGGGACGGGGAACCATCACCTCGCGAACGACGGCATCGGTCACGTCGAGCACCGATTCGATCAGCTCCGCCTCCTGGGCGTCGTGGTCGTCCTGATCGAAATCGTCGTCTTCCTCGTCGTGGATCAGGTCGGAGGCTGCACCCCCCCACCACACCGCCCACGTCAGCAATCGGGAGAAGCGGTATGCCAATCGGCGGGGGCTCCGCCGCCCCCAGGAGCGGGGAAGGAAATCTCCGAAGAAGAGCAGCACCGCGCCGAGCGAAACCAGCGCCGCCGCCAGCGAGCCGCCGTCGAGCAGCCGGATAAGCGCCCACGATGCGGGAACTGCCGCCGCAACCAGCATCGTGGAATGCACCATCCCCAAGGCGGGCTGCAGGCGGGGACGGTCGTCCAGAAGCACAGCCACCCGCTTCGCCCTGACATTTCCCTCGTGGGCGTCGTGCAGCGCATCGGCCCGTGGGGCTCGCACAAGTGACGCCCCTGCCGCCCGAAGCGCTGCCGCGGTGAGCAGCAGCACCCCGGATGAGACCAGAGCTGCCAGCTCGGGGCCTTCGATGTCGATCACGGGCGGCTCCTGCCGAGACCTGCAAGTAGCTCCCGTTCCCGAGCCTCCATGCGTTCCGCCTCCTGGTCGTCCTTGTGGTCCCACCCCAGCAGATGGAGCATCCCGTGCACAACCATCAGGGCCATCTCATCATCGAGAGGTGCGCCGGACACGGAAGCACTCTCCATCACCACTGCAGGGCAGATGAACACGTCGCCCAGACCGATCGGTGGGCCGCCCCGGTTCGCAACCGGTGGCCGGCCCGGTTCGTTGCTGTGCAACGGAAAGGCAAGCACGTCGGTCGGTCCGTGCCGGTCCATGAACCGTTGGTTGTAACGCGCCATCTGATCGCCGTCGACGAACACCACGGCAACCTCGGTTTCGGGAGGCAGCCGCTCCGCATCCAGAACATGTTGAGCGACTTCTCGCGCGCCGGCGAGGTCGATGGGGTCTGCCTGCTCGTCTGCCACGAAAACGCTCAACGTGGATCCCGGCTCACTCGTGCCGCAGCTTCACTCATCGTGCAGATCCACACATCCCCGCAGCCTCACTCATCCTGTGATGCCAGACCCATCTCCGTCGCCGCCTGCTCCGTCCCCGGAAACCCCGGGTAGGGGATCCGACGGTGGTAGTAGCCCTCGAGCGCATCCACCAGCGCCGCCTTCACCTTCGTCAACTCACCGAAAGTCAACGCCGACTCGTCGAGCTGGCCGTCCTCCATCTTCTCCCCAACTACCTGATCCACCAACTTGGAAATGCCTTCGAGAGTCGGATCCTCATGCTGCACCAGGGCGCGGGTGGCTCCTTCCACTGCATCGCTCAACATGAGGATCGCCACCTCCTTGCGCTGCGGCTTGACCCCGGCATGGCGGAAAGAGGCTGCGTCTACATCAGGATTGAGGTCGAGCGCCTTGTGATAGAAGAACCGCATCAACCCGGTACCGTGATGCTGCCTGATGCCTGCGGCCACCTCATCGGGAATGCGGTACTGCCTTGCCAGCTTGAGCCCATCTGTGACGTGGGCGCGAATCACCTTCGCCGAGTCCTCGGGCGTCATGAAGTCGTGCGGGTTGGTGACCCCGAACTGGTTCTCCACGAAGTACTGCGGTCGTACCGTCTTGCCGAGGTCGTGGTAATAGGCGACAGCCTGTGCAAGCAGAGGGTTGGCGTCTATGGACCTCGCCGCCTTGCCGGCCAGCGTCCCCACCAACATCGAATGGTTGAATGTTCCCGGCGCCTTCTCCTCGATGAGCCCCAATGCGGGATGGTTGCGGTCGGTCAGGTCGAGAAGGGTCAAGTTGGTGGTTATGCGGAACAGGTTCTCCAGGAACGGCAGGACACCCAGAGCCACAACACCCGATGCCAAGCCGTTGGCGAGCCCGTAGAAACCTGCCCACAGGACTCTGTCGGTGCCGAAGAAGAACCAGTGGACGGAGGCCGCAAGCGGCGCCAGGGCCATAGCCGAGTAGGCAACGGCCAACCTCAACTGTGACCTGCTCGACACCGCCGACACCAGCGGCACCGGAGCCAGGGTCGCCACCGCGGCAAACATTGCGAACCCGAGCTCACCGGACGCGAGGGCAGTGAAGACGCCTACCGGAACGGTCATCAGCGCCGCCGTGCGGGGATCGAACATTATGGCGGCCAGATAGCCGATTACAGACGCAGGTACGAGGAATCCGAATTCATGCTGGGCGTCCACCACCAACGCTGGGATGCGGGCGGCCGCAGCTGCCAGCACCAGCAGCAACCCGAAGAGGGCCATCAGTCTGGGTTGTATCACCCTCTGGCGGGCGACTCTCCACAGGAATGCCGCCGACAACAGCGCCACCAACGAGGCGACGAGCGCCAGTGCACCCAGACGCAGCCCTTCGGGGGCTTCCAGCAGCTGCAGGTCGACAACGGCGTCGAGCTGCACCTGATCGACGATCTGGCCCTGCTGCACGATCGTCTGCCCTTGGACGAAGGGAACGGTGACCTCCGTCACTGCGGCGGCGGCGGCGGCGCGGGCGGCGTTGGTCGCCACCTCGTCGATTCTGCGGTTGGGCAACAGGTTGGTGACCACGATGTCTGCAACCGCCGCTTCGATGCGCAGCCGCGTGCTCTCCGAAATCCCTCCGATGAGTGCACGTTTCGGATCATTGAGCAGGCCGGTCTTCGCCTGGCCCACTTCGCTGGCGAGGATGCCCGGTGTCAGCAAATCGCTGGCGACGCCGAGAGCGTGCTCCTCAACCGCGTTGAAGACCGGCGGCGCGCCGTCGATGCTTTCGATGTCGTCGTTGAGAATCTCCACCATCGTCGCCAGGGTCGCCTCGTCCAACTGCGGATAGTCGAAACGCAGCGTGTCCAGCTGGGTGACGAGGGCCGGGCGGGGGACGGTCGTGGTGGTGGTCTCGGCCACCGTCGTCGTGGTGGTGCTGGTCGACGTGGTCGACGTAGACGAGTCGGCAACGGACGTCGACGGCGACGTGGACGTCGAGGTGGTGGAAGAGCCGTCGTCGGCGATCGTGGTGGTCGTCGTCGTCGAAGTTGTCGACGGGATGGTCACATCGGGCGGAACCTCGATAGGTTCTGCCGCCAGCCGGACGGCGTTGAAGAAGCCTCCGATTTCGGCCAGCACGGCGAGGGTCACCTCCTGATCGGTGGTGAAAACCGTCGCAACATTGTTTGCTGCGAGCTGGCGCTGAGTCTCTGTTGCCGCCTCATCGACGACCGAAATGGACTCGGTGGCGGTGAAGTCCTGCGGAGAGGGCTGACCCACCAGAGGGGCTGCCGGTGCTTGGGGGCTGGAAACCCCCACCACCAGCACCAGCGACGTGAACACAACCGCAACCGCCAGCACCATGATGCGTAGCAGCCCGCTGTGGCGGGGAAGGGACCTCATGAGTCTCGCTCTTCGAAGCGCCGATAGGCGTCGACGATGGCGGCGGCGATCCCGTGTCCGGCGACGGCACGCGGTGTGAGCTCGACGACAGACACACCGACCTG
>CAZIEQ010000080.1:0-9343 GCA_964538725.1 uncultured Acidimicrobiia bacterium
GAGGCCGCCGACCCGGGGTTTCGGTCGTGCGGTGATGCCGGTGCCGGCGGCGTTTCCAGCGCAGCCGGCGACACCCGAGCCCGCAGCCCGTGCTGGTCGAGGACATCCCGTACCGCCTGCTGCACCTCGCCGGCTGCCGTCCCGGCGGCGAGGCGGATACGAACACCCATCGGTCCGGAATCGTCTGGGGACAGTTCGGCGTCGGCTATTCCCGGCACGGACAGTAGGTCGAGCAGGAGTTGTTCTCCGCCGGCACTATCCGGCATGCCGGTCACAACGCGCCTCGGGCCGCTGCCCGAAACGCCCGCCGCCACCGCAGGTACGAATTGACGTCATCGGGAGTGATCACCGCTTCGGCGTGATGGGTATGCAGCCGCCATTGCAAATACTCCGGATGAGGACGGGGAAGGAAGGGAGGATGCCGCCACCAACCGCGGGGGGCGAAAGCGGCCGCGACCCGCAACGCCTCCACGGCGAGCCACGGCCGGCGCAGGATCGCTCTGACTACTGCAACGCCCATCACGCTGATGGTAGAACAAGCCGCCGTCGATCCGAGCCGCGCAACGAACACACCCTGATAATGTTCACCGCCCGCCGGCGACATCATCGAGGAGAATCCGTGACCGATACTGCTCCGACCCCCGATCGCCTCCGCTGGTTCAGTGAGCGTTTCGACGCCATCGTCTCCAACATCGAACGGGTCATCCAGGGCAAGAGGGACGCAGTTGAGCTCATCCTGTTCTGTTTGGTGTCCGAGGGTCACGCCCTCATCGATGATGTTCCCGGGGTCGGCAAGACACAACTCGCCAAGGCTCTTGCCCGCTCGATAGACACCGAGTTCCATCGCATTCAATTCACCCCCGATCTGTTGCCGTCGGACATAACGGGCGTCTCGGTGTGGGATCGCGACCGGGGCGACTTCGTGTTCCGCGCAGGACCGGTCTTCTCCAGCATCCTGCTCGGCGACGAGATCAACCGCGCCAGCCCCAAGACCCAGGCCGCTCTTCTCGAGGCGATGGAGGAAAGGCAAGTCACCGTCGACGGCAACACACGCCGGCTTCCAGTGCCATTCATGGTCATCGCCACCCAGAACCCGGTTGAGCATGAAGGCACCTATCCGCTCCCGGAGGCGCAGCTGGACCGTTTCCTGATGCGGATCATCATCGGTTATCCCGACCGGGAGAAAGAACTGGAGATGCTGCAGACCCATGGGATCCGCTCCACTCTCGACGACCTGCAGCCTGTGGCCCACGTCGACGACATCGTCGGCATGATCCACACGGCCCACGGGGTGCACGTCGCCCCCAACATCAAGGCATATCTGATAGATATCGTGGAAGCGACCCGCTACGACCCCGACATTCTCCTTGGAGCGTCTCCCCGGGCAACCCTCTACCTGCAACGCGCCGCCCGCACCAGGGCCGTAGTGCACGGACGCAACTACGTGATACCCGACGACATCAAAGCCGTATTGCAGCCGGTCCTCGGCCACCGGCTGATCCTGCGTCCCGAGGCGCAGATGCGTGGATCTCAGATCCCCGAGATCCTCACCGCCATCAGTGCCGGGGTGCCGATACCGGGGACCAGGGTCGGCGCCTGATGCCGACGCCTCGGGGCTGGTCGGCTCTGGGGGCAGCGTTGGCACTCACACTGCTCTGGGTCGGATTCGGTGAACGCGAGCTGCTGGCCGCCGCCAGCCTCCTCTTTCTGGGTTCCATCGCGGGCCTGCTGGTGGTCAGCTTTGGACGACCCACGTTGAGCGTCTACAGGGGGCTTGCCCCCGACCAGGTGCACGAAGGCGAGCGGGCAGTGGTGGCATTCACGATGACGAGCGGCAGACCATTGCGCAATGCGCGTCTCGAGGACTCCGTCAGCAGGCTCGGCTCGGCGGCTTTCACCGTGGGGCGCATCGACCCCGGTGTCGAACACACCGCCCGATATGAGATTCTGTGCCGCCCCCGCGGCATCTACACCGTAGGACCCGCCATCCTGCGCACAACCGGACCTCTCGGCCTGGCAGAACGACGTTGGACGGTGGGTGGCGTGGATCGCCTTGCGGTCTACCCGCGGGTCGACGATCTCGAGGGTCTCCCTGTTGTTCGCGGTTTTGACCGCTCACAGCAGGCTGCCCGACCGACGTTCAGCCTCAGCGGAGGTGAGGATTTCTATACGTTGCGCGAGTATCGCGAGGGTGACGACCTGCGACACGTGCACTGGCCGGCGACGGCCAGACACGATGAGCTGATGATCCGCCAGCTCGAGCTACCGTGGCAGTCCAAGGCGCTGGTACTCCTCGACCACCGCTCCTCTTCGTTTGCCAACTCCGACGCCTTCGAACATGCCGTCTCCGGGGCGGCTTCCATCCTGCGCCATCTACATCTCGGCGGGTTCGTGCCTGAACTGTGGACACTGGACGAGGCTGCCCGGGTGCAGCACGACCGCTACCGGGCAGCCATGGAGCGCCTCGCCTCGGTGCAGCCTCGGAGCGGCGTCAGGTTGCAACAGGCGGTCACCCGCCACCGCACCAAGGGCGGCGGCGGCATCCTGTATCTGGTAACCGGGGCTCCCGACGACGACCTGCTCGGCGCCTACCGTCTGCTGGCACGTGACTTCGGTCACACGATTGTGCTTGCGGTCACCGCGCCAACCGCCGTCAACGATCTCCAGGCCGGCGGCATGACGATCGTCTCCTCGCCCCCCGGAGTGAGCTGGGCGGTCACGTGGGCAGAAGTCATGGAGGGGACGTGGTCTACCGCGCTAGCTGGCTAGCAGGCATTTTCGCTCTCGGGCTCACCGTCGTCCGCATCAATGAGCTGCTGCGTCCCACCCGGACCGGCGCCCCCTGGCAACTGGTCGTCATCGCGGCCACGCTGCTTGGTGCCGTCCTCACCTGGACCTTGCTGGCATTTCGGGTTGGACTGCCGTGGGTCGCTCTGGCCAACGCCGCCGCCCTCCTCATCACGGTGTCGCGGATTGCCGCCCCCGACACGACGTTCCTCATCTTCCCGACCCGCGCCAGCCTCAGCGGGCTGTGGAGCGAAGTCACGTTTGCCTCCGACCTGGTGCGCAGCGCCACCCCCCCGGTGATCCCCTTCACCGGCCTGGTCGTTGTAGTGGCGGCAACCATGTGGATGCTCGGAGCGGTGCTCGTCGCAGGGCTGTCCACCGGACGCCCTTATGTGGCGCTGCTGCCCCCGCTCGCCTTCTACTTGCAGCTCGCCACTTTGGACCGCCAACCGGCGTCGTCCCGCTGGACGGTGGCGCTGCTGGTTGCACTGGCCGCCAGCCTTGCCGCCGTCGCCCACGACGAGCGTACCGCCGCCGCCGGACGCATGGCGCGCAGCGGGAAAGGTGCCGCCGCCGGGTCGCTGCGGTGGCTCCCGGTTTCCTTGCTGGCCACGCTGGTGGTGCTGGCGTTGACCACCACCTCGGCGCTGGCCGGGGTGGTCCCCCGCAGCGGTGTCCTCACATGGCGCAACCCGACCGGTTTCGGGTCTACTGGCTATTTTGGGGGTGTCTCGTTCAACCCCTTCATATCCATCCAGCGCAGTCTGGTGGCGCCGTCCAATGTGCCGGTCTTCACGGCGCGAATCGACGGTGACGTCGATCCGACGCGGGTCTACTGGAGGCTCCTCACCATGGACAGTTTCAACGGGACCTACTGGCATGCGTCGGATCCGAAGCTGTCGATACCGGACGAGGAGCCTTTCGAGCGCAGCGGCTACCGGTTCGCCGGACCCACCACAGAGGTGGTGCAGCACATCACCATCGCCGCCCTGCAGAATGAATGGCTGCCCGCCGTCTACTCCCCGACACAGTTCGCCTCCAACCTCGCCGGTCTGCAGCGAAACGTCCGTCATGCCCGAGACGGGTCGCTCGCATTCCCCGGCGGGCAGACCGACGTTGGATGGAGCTACAGCGTCCGCTCCCAAATGCCCGTCCCCGACCTCGACGCGCTGGCCTTCGGGGACGACGGTGAGCTGACCCAAATGTTCCGGCGCGCCGTGGACGAAGGTGACCTCAGCGAGCCGGACCCTGCTGCCGTCGTGCTCGATCCAGGCACCGCAGCCGAGCCCCCAGATGTTGAACGTTGGGTCGAGCTTCCAGCAGATCTTGATCCTCGCATAGCCGAGCTCGCCGAGGAGATCACACGCGGTATGCAGAGCGAATACGAGCGAGCGCTCGCCCTGGAGGACTACTTCCGCAACCCTGAAAACGGTTTCCGCTACGACACCTCTGTGCTGCCCGCCAGCGGTTCAGACGATCTGGCAACCTGGCTGTTCGACTCCACCTCCGACGACTCCTACCGCATCGGCTACTGCGAGCAATTCGCCACCTCCATGGGTGTGATGGCCCGCGCGCTGGGCATACCGACCCGGGTGGTGCTCGGTTTCACTCCCGGCCGTATCCAGAACGACGGCACGATCGTCGTTACCGATGCCAACGCCCACGCCTGGGTAGAGCTGTGGATGCCGTCGCAGGGCTGGATGCGGTTCGACCCGACGCCCCGCAGCGACAGCGTCAACCCTTCCACCGTCGGCGAGCTCGCCTTCGACATCGCGCCTTACCTGGAAGTCGCCCCCGGCGACAATCGCTTGTTGAACCTGGGAACACTTCCAGGGCAGAGGCCTTTCGAAGACCCTGCCGCCCTTCCAGGCGGGTCCACCGGCGACACCACTGCACCCGGTGATGGGCTCACGATTCCGCGCTGGCTCTTTGGAACGGTGCTGTGGATCATCATCGTGGCCGTCGTCGCACTGGGAGTGCCCACAGCCAAGTGGATACGGCGGCGGCGGCGGATGGCACGACTCGCAGATGGCGATGTCGCCGCTGCATGGGCGGAGATAACCGAGCGACTCGGAGACCTGGGCGTGACCTCCAGCGCGGCAGCGACTCCACTCGAGGTGGCGCGGGAAAACGACCCTGCGATGGCGACCCTCGCGGCCGTGTACAGCGAGGCTCTTTACGGCCCGGGTGACGGACGGCTGACACACGAACGGGTGCGGGCGGCCGAGGAGTCATATCATGCGACCACGGGCAACATCGCCACCCGCTTCCCACCATCGACACGGTTATTCGCCTGGTGGAGAGTACGCAGCCTCCTCCCCGATTGGTGGCAAGGCCGCCGGCCGCGCTGAGGACCGCCCTAGCTGCCGGACGCTTCGCTGAGGACGTCGTCCTCTCCGAGACGGAGCATTTCGAGGAAGTGTGCCCGGTCCAACTCGAAACGAGTCACATCCTCTTCGACCTGGCGGGTGATCTTGTCAATGGCAACGAAGAACGCCAGCTGACCGTGCCGCAGAGCGTCGAGAAGTTCCTCTTCCCCGGAAGCGACCCGGAAGATCGTGTCGCCGTCGGTGACGAGTTTCACCTCGGACAGGTGCTCGTCCATCTCGCCGATGCGGCGCAGATAGTCCCATGCCCGCCGGATCCGCTGGATGGACATGCCGTTGTCGAGGAGACTCTTGACGACCCGCAGCGCCACCAGGTCACGAAACGAGTAGAGCCGGCGCCGCCCTGGTCGGCCCCCGGTGCGCTGAATCGAAGGGCACAGCAGGTTGACCTGGTCCCAATACCGAAGCTGGTGGGCAGTGCATCCGGTGAGGCTGGAAGCCTGCTGAGATGTGAAACCCTCCAACGTTGCCTCTGCTCGATTCGGGCTGCAGGCGGGGGTCCGCCTCACGCGTCACGGTATTCCCCTGGGAAGGGTGACTCTAGCCGTTCCCGTCCGGCCGACGCCGGGGGAGAAAACTCCACCGTCGGGCCCGTGGCGTACCCGCACCTCGACGAAGTGAAGTCAGTGTCCAGGCGAGGGAAACGGCCATCAGAGCGAACCCTCCCAAGGCCACGAATGAGTTCCAGGTGAACGCCACCAGCATCACCGCGAGTCCCAACGCGGCCCCCGTGACTCCCCATCCAGAGGCGGCCCGGCGTCCCTTGAAACGGGTGCGCGACACCGAAGCTGCGAAGTCGGGATCGTCTTCGTAGAATTGGCGCTCGATCTCTTTGAGGATCCGCTGCTCTCGGTCACTGAGCGGCATCACCGGCTCCTGACTCCGTGGTGCCCGGCCGCGGCCGGGGACTCATTATACGAGAGGGTGTGCATTCGGGAACGAGTATCGAGCCGACATCATTCCGCACGGTCAATGCCGACGAGGCGTGCCTGAGTGACCGCACCGTCTCCAAAGCGTTCCCGGATCCGATCGGCAGCCGCAGTGAGGGGATCGGTGTGGGGGCAACCCAACTCCAGCTGTCTGGGGTCCGCGGACTCAACGAGTCGGCTGCCTGCAACGCCGAGAAGTCTGATCGGGCCATCGCCGGCCGTACCGGCCAGCTCCACTGCGATGCGGTAGATATCGGCACAGCCGTCGACCGGATCTGCCAGCGTGCGACTGCGCGTCTTGGTGGCGAAGTCGGCGAAACGGACCTTGACGGTGACCGTCTTGGCGCGCCGCGCGGCACGACGCAGCCGCAGCCCGACCGCTTCGGATAACCGCAGCAGCTCTCGCTCGACGTCGTCACTCCTCTCCAGGTCCGAAGGGAAGGTGTGCTCGGCGGAAATCGACTTCGCAGCCTGTCCACGTTCGACAGTCCGGGGATCGATCCCGTGGGTGAGGCGCCAGAGGTGATCTCCGACCGCAAAGCCCAACCTGGCGCGCAGGACCTCCAGCGGCACATCCGCCAGGTCACCCACGGTGACCAGGCCGAGACGCTCCAACCCGGCGCGGGTCGCCTCGCCAACCCCCCACAGCCGCTCGATGGGAAGAGGCCGTAGAAAGGTGTCTTCGTCTGTGGCAGCGACATGAAGCTGGCCGTCCGGCTTCGCCAGCGAGCTCGCCAGCTTGGCGAGGAACTTGGTGCGTGCCATGCCAACAGACGCGGGGAGCCCGAGGTGACTGCGCAAACCTGCCCTCACCCGGCTGGCGATGGCATCGACGCAGCCAAAGTGGCGGTGAAGGCCGGCAACGTCGAGGAACGCCTCGTCGATCGAAACGCCCTCCACGCGCGGTGTCACCTCCATCAACAGCGTGAACACCTGCCGTGACACGTCCCGATAGGCCCGGTGGTCGGGAGGCACGAATCGGGCATCAGGGCACAGGCGGCGGGCATGCACGATCGGCATGGCGGAATGGACCCCACGGCGACGGGCCTCGTAACTGGCCGAAGAGACCACACCCCGAGGACCGAGGCCTCCCACAACCACCGGTATTCCCCGCAGAGTGTTGTCGCGGCGCCGCTCCACCTCGACGTAGAACGCATCCATATCGACGTGAAGGATGGGTTCGGCAAACGGCACGGCCGTCACGGTAGAGCAGGAGCGCGGCTCGGCCTTGGCAACGGGAAGCTAGTTTGCCTCCATGGCCGACGCCGTCCACATGGTCCGCCACGGGGAAGTGTGGAACCCCGCAGGGATCGTCTATGCCGAGCTGGAGGGTTACGGCCTGAGCAGGAGAGGCCGTTCCCAAGCAGAGGCAGCCGCAGAGCATCTGCGAGGACGGCCGCTGCAGGCAGTGATCAGCTCACCGCTGCTACGTGCCTTACAGACTGCACGTCCCATTGCAGCCGGCGCCCGATTGGCGGTCGTTGCCGACGCCGACCTCGGCGAGTGGAGAGGGGCGGCCCGGTGGGCGGGCAGGCGCTGGCGGGACCTGCCGCAGTTGTTCGGCGACGAGCTAGACCGCTACCTCAACGACCCGGAGAGCATCGATGGAGGTGAGACCCTGGCCGCCGTCGCCGACCGGGTCCAGGCAGCCGTCGAAAGGCTCCACCTGCGGTATCCCGAAGGCGAGGTGGTGTGTGTTTCCCACCAAGATCCCATCCAGGCGGGGATTCTCCGCCTCGGCGGTGGTTCTTTGCAGACGTTGAACGTCGACAAGCCACAGCATGCCGAAGTCCTCACGCTGATACCGGGACGGCAATGGTCGATGACGACCCGCTGGAAACCCGCGATCCAGCATGCCTTTCCGCCTGAGGAGGGTGGGCAGACCGATCGGCCAGGCTCTTAGACTGCACCCGGCCGACAGGAGGAGCGGTGTCCGTGCGCCCCATGCTGATCTTCGTCGCCGGCATGACGCTGGTGGCCGCTGCTTGTGGAAGCGGCCCATCGCCCGACGCCGAAGCCCGCAACCAGGTGCCGTCCACCACCACCACCACCGAGCCTCCACCCGAAGGTGTTGTCGTCGTCAAGATCGCCAACGCCGCGTTTCGTCCATCCAACCTGACCCTGGACCTGACGAAAGAATGGACCGTCAAATGGACCAACCAGGACGACCGGACCTACGTCATCGAGTCGCGTACCCGCGGCGAGTTCACCAGTCCCGAGATACCTCCGGGCGGAGAGTGGGAGTTCGACTTCCGTGAGCTCGAGGAGGGTCTCCATCGCTACCGCATGTTCGTCGGTAACCAGCGAGTGCCCGGCCTGATCGATACCCGTCCAGAGCAGTAGACGGGACCCGGTGGAACCTCCCGAGTGGCCCGGGGAATACACCTACTGCCCCCACTGCGGGCGTCCGTTGCAGCTCAGCTCGGTATCGGGTCGGGACCGGATGACCTGTGACGTGTGCGGCTTCATCCACTGGCGCAACCCTGGTGTTGGGGCCGCCGTCCTCATCCAGGACGAGGAGAGCCGGGTGTTGATGGTGCGCCGCGCCCCCGGAGCGACCCGGGCGGGGATGTGGTCCCTGCCGGCGGGATTCGTCGACTATGGAGAAGAGGTGCGGCAGGCCGCGGCTCGCGAGCTCGCCGAGGAGACGGGCCTGGTCGCCGAGATAGGTGAAGTCATCCATGCGGCATCCAACTTCCACGACCCCGAGAAACTGACCATCGGAATCTGGTTCCGCGGTCTCGTAGTTGGCGGTGAGCTCAGGGCCGGTGACGACGCCGACGACGCCCGTTTCTTCCCCATCGACGATCTGCCGGAGATGGCTTTCGATACCGACCGAGAGTTGCTGCAGCGCCTCGGAGCCGATGTCTCCTCCGATTCGTAGCATCACGGAGATGCATGCCGTCGCCATCGCCGGGGTGTCGAGCGCGGTCGCTGCCTTCACCGGAGCGGCCGCGGTGGCCTTTGCACCGGTCGGGTTCGATCCCGGCTCGGTTGCCGTCACCGCCGCCGGTCTTGTGGTCACGGGGATCGTGGCCGCCACCGGCTTCCTGGCAGACCGAGGTCGCTGGCCGTGGTTGCTGGCTGCCTCGGTCGTCGCATTCGACTGGTCGTGGGCCGGCCATGCAGGCTGGCCGCCGGTGACGATTGCCGCCGCGGCCGCCGCCGCGGGCGCCGCCGGGGTGGGGGGGGCACAGCCGCGGGGGGGGCGTCCTCCACGCACGCGGGGGTCGGGGACTC
>CAZIEQ010000081.1:0-9342 GCA_964538725.1 uncultured Acidimicrobiia bacterium
GGCGGCGGCGCGAGCGCCGCGTCCCAGGCTCCCCCCTACCCGGAGCGCGTCTACTCCCGCGACGAACACGCGGAGTGGATCGCGGCGGGGGTCGACCTCCGGCCCGTCGTCTCTCGCGAGGCACCAACCTGGACCGGACTGCGCGGCCACCTGCAAGACCATCTCGAGTCGGTGACCCTGGCACCGGAGGCGAGCTGCGCCTTCCTCTGCGGGCCCCGGGAGATGCAGGATTCCCTCCGGGCCCGGCTCCTCGAACTCGGGTGGGAGCAAGACCGTGTGCGGACCAACTTCTGATCGGGAGCCTGCCCCTCTCCGGGCAGCAGGGGACGCTCGCAGGCTGGGGCTGGGGTTGATCATCTCGCTTCTGCTCGTCGGCTGCCCGAGAGATGGTCGCGACGGAGGCGCGGCCCCGGTGCGATCGGTGGCACCGGAGACCGAGGGCGACGCATCGGGCGCGACCGACGCCCGGGGCGCCAAGGTGCCTCCGGCCGAGCTTCCGGAGCACCCGATCTTCACCTGGTACGATCCCGGCGGAGCTGCCCACCTGGCCGGGTCGATCGAGGAGGTCCCCGTGGCCGCCAGGACCAAGGTCGTGGTCTCCAGGCTCGGTGGTGGCGCCGCCGCGGCGCTGGCCGAGTCGGTCACGGTCGCCGATTATTCGACCTCGACCCCGACCTATTCGACCATCGATCTCGCGGCCTCCGGTCGCGGCACGGTGGAGGGATTGGCCCTGCTCGACCACGACGCGATCTACGTCTATTCCGCCCAGTGGTGTGGCTTCTGCAAGAAAGTGAAGGCCTTCTTTCATGACAACCAGGTTCCTTTCATCGAGCGAGACGTCGAGAAGACGCCGGGTGCGGCCCAGGAACTGGCGTCGAAGCTTCAGGCCGCCGGTGTGAAGGCTCGGGGTATCCCGGTCACCGACATCCACGGGGAGCTGATCGTAGGCTTCGATCGGGCGGCGCTCGAGGCCCGCCTGCAGGCGGTCGGCATCCCCTTGCGCCCCCTCACGCCCGATGACGATCCTCCAGCCAGAGCGGGGAGAACCCGCCTGAAACCTCCGGTCCCTGCGACTGACAAAGCCCACCACAAAGGCCGCGCCGCCGCATCGCCTCCGCACGGCGCGAGGAAGTGATGGCGCACCGGCTGCTGCCCCGGGCCCGGCTTTGCATCGGCCTCGTCGTACTGGCCGAGGTCGCCGGGGTCGCAACGCCCCTTCAGGCGGCGGGTGGCGGGTCAGAAACGCTCGCGCTGCCGGCCGCCACGGCCTACGGCCCGAGAGTGCCCCGGCGCCTGCTCTGTGACCCCAAAGCCTGGCCTCGCGCGATCGACGGCGCCCTCTGCGACGCAGCGCGGTTGCTCGCCAGCCTCGCCACCGAGATCGACCTCGATGACACCGCCCGTCGCCAGGACCTGCTGGGCCGGTGGGCGCCTTTTCTGGTCTTGCGGCAAGGTGTTCCCGACCCGAGGGTCCACGCGGCAATCGTCCGGGACGCGCGATACGGCGTCGTCTACGACGAGCTCACCAAGGCGGCCGCGCGGCTGCCCCAAGGCCAGCGTCTGGGCGTCGGCCTTGCCACCTTCCCGCAGGGCGCGATCGGTGTGCTGCTCTCGATAGATGACGCCGTTCTGCCCGCCCCCTTCCCCCGGCACCCACCCCTCGGTCGGGGGCTCGAGGTGCGTTGCACGCTCGCGGGGGGGACTCACGCGACCCGCGCATTGCTGGAGCTTCCCTCGGGAGAGATCCAGACGCTCGAGCTGGTGCGTGGTCGCGGTGTCGTCACGATCGCGGTGCCGCCGCTGACCCATCGGGGCATTCACCAGCTCCAGTTGCTCGTCGATCGCGGGCTGGGCCCCGAGATCGGGCTTCTCGCACCCTTGCTGGTGGACGCGACCGAGCCACGGGCGCCCGCGCCGGGCCTGAAGCGCCCCGACGCCATGGTCGACCGGCCACCCACGCCCCCCGCGGCCGATGGCGGTCGTCGGGGTGCCGGGGGGAGTCGACGGCCGTGCGCGAGCAGCCGCCGTAGCAGCACGCGATTTCGGGCGGGAGGTGTCGGCTATCAGCGGGCTGCACGTAGAGTTCTACGACGAACGGTTCAGCACGGTGATAGCAGACAGATCGCTGCGTGAGGGAGGCGTCAAAGGGACCAGCCGCCGCGCCGTGGTGGACAAGGTGGCCGCGGCCGTGATGCTGCAGGGCTATCTCGACCGGAGGGCGTGACATGCACCCCGTCGAAGACGATCCCCATTTCCGCATCGAGTGGGTGGTGGTGCCGATGCTCGTTGTGTTCGGCCTCGCCGCCGTGCTCCTTGGAGGCCGGTTCCTCGGGGAACGGGTGAACACCGCCCTCGAGGGAGACACTCCCACGGTGCAGCCGGGAGTGAGAGTGTCGGTGAGCATTCCGGCGGGTACCACCGCCGCCGGTATCGGATCTCTGCTGGTCGATGGCGGTGTCATCGGCAGGGCAGGCGACTTCGAGCGGCTCGTCCGTGAGCGGGGAGTGGCAGCCCAGCTCAAAGCAGGAACCTATCAGCTCACCACCGGCATGCCGCTGGCAGACATTGTCGACGAGATCGTCGCCGGCCCCGCACCAGAAGAGGTGTTCCGGCTGACGGTGCTCGAAGGGCTCACCGTCTCTGAAGTGCTGGCGACGATCAGCGACCAGTCGGGGATTCCGGCGGCCATGCTGGAATCGGCGCTCCTCGACGGCACAGTCACCACGACCCTCTTCCCCGGTGCACCCCGCCGCCTCACCGACTGGGAGGGTCTGCTGTTCCCCGACACGTATGAGTTCTCCGTCAACGCATCGGCAGGGGTGATCCTCAGCCGGTTGGCCGAAACGACCGAACAGCGGATGGCGGCCGTCGACTGGTCGCGCCTCGACGAGCTCGGCATAAACCAGTACGAGGCGATCATCATCGCGTCGATCATCGAAGAGGAGGCCCGTCTCGACGAAGACCGGCCCCTGATAGCCAGTGTCATATTCAACCGGCTGGATGCGGGGATGGCGCTGCAGATCGATGCCACCGTCATCTACGCCCTCGGTGTGCACAAGGCTTCCCTCAGTGCACAGGACCTCGAGGTCGACTCGCCATACAACACCTACCAGCAGCCCGGGCTTCCACCGACACCGATCGCCACCCCTCGGCTGGCGTCGTTGGAGGCTGCGGCCGACCCGGCATCGACCGGATTCATCTACTACGTGCTCGTCGATGCCTCTGGAAAGCACGGCTTCACAGACGACTTCGATGAGTTCGTCGCCATGAAGCAACAGGCCCGGGAGGACGGCGTGCTGCCTTGAAGCTGGCCCTCTTCGGCAGACCGGTCAGCCATTCGCGTTCCCCTGCCATCCATCAGGCCGCGTTGGCGGCCGTCGGTATCGCCGGCACCTACGAGACGCGCGATGTCGACGAGGAGGGGCTGGCGGTCGGGATCGCCGAGCTGGCCGCAGGGGTCCTCCACGGAGCCAACGTCACCATGCCGCACAAGCGGCGCGCCGCGTTATGGACAGACAGGGTCGACCTTCTCGTGCAGCGGCTGGGCGCCGCCAACACCCTGGTTCACGGTCCCGACGGCGTCGTTGCCCACAACACCGACGTCGCCGGGATCACAGCAGCCGCCGCCGGCATGGCCGAGGGCCCTGTGCTGGTGCTCGGTGCCGGCGGGGCGGCGGCGGCTGCGCTGCTGGCCCTCGGAGATCGCCCGATGGCGATCTCCGCCCGAGCGACCTCACAGGCCGGATGGCTGGTGGCTCGGATCGGTGTCGAGGCGTCGGTGGTGGAGTGGGATCAGCCATGGGCCCCCGCCATGGTGGTGAACGCCACCCCGCTCGGCATGCACGGGGAACACCTGCCCGAGATACGGATGGACAGGGCAACGGGCCTGCTCGACCTGGCCTACGGTGCCCAGGCCACGCCGGCCACCGTGATGGCACGGGAGTTGGGGTTACCCGCCGCCGACGGGCTGGACATGCTGGTCGCCCAGGCGGCAGAGTCCTTCCGACTGTGGACGGGGCACCGTCCGCCGTTGCAGATCATGCGAGCCGCCGCCGGTGGGCAGTCGTCGCAGGGTGCATAACTAGTCAAGGCGCTGCGCGGGGGTGCCGACATTTGTGCCGCGGCCGACGAGAAAGAATATGGCGTGACCTCAGATGCCCGCCACCTGGGCGCGATGCTGCTCGACGAGGATCTGATCACCTCCGCGCAGCTTGCAGAGGCGGTTGAGATGCAGCAGGAGACGGGAGTTCCCCTCGGCAGGCTCCTCGTCGAGGAAGGCATCGTCGATGAGGGCGAGCTGGTACGTACCCTGGCCCGGCAGGTAGGCGTCGACTACATCGACCTGTCCGACTACCAGATCGATCCTGCAGCCGCGGCGCAGATCCCCGAATCCGTGTCGGAGCGCTACGGCGTGCTGCCCATCGGTTTCCAGGATGACAAGCTGGTGGTGGCCATGGCCGACCCGGCGAACGTCTTCGCCATCGACGACGTGCGCGCCCTCACCGGCCTCGATGTGATCCCAAGAGTGGCAATGCGCAGCGACATCGCCGACGCCATCAAGAGGGTGGCCCGCTTCGACGATTCGGTGACCGACCTCGCCGACCTGGTCGCCGGCGACTCCCCGGATGAGGACCTGAGCCAGATCGAGGCGGCAGTCGACGAAGCACCGGTCGTCAAGCTGATGGACACCCTCATCACGCGTGCCGTCAACGAGCGGGCGTCGGACATCCACGTCGAGCCGGGGGAACGCGATCTGCGGATCAGATTCCGCATTGACGGTGTCCTCCACGACATCATGACGACTCCGCGCACCATCTCGGCGGCGGTGGTGTCCCGTATAAAGATCATGGCCGACATCAACATCGCCGAACGGCGGGTTCCCCAGGATGGCCGGGTCAGCCTGAGGGTCGGCGCCCGGGCGGTCGATCTGCGGGTCGCCACCTTGCCAACGATGTACGGGGAGAAGGTCGTGCTGCGGGTGCTCGACAAGACCGAGTCGGTCCAGTCGTTGAAGGAGCTCGGTTTCCTCGACGACGCCCGGGACCGTTTCGAGTCTGCCGTCCATAAACCATATGGGGCGATCCTGGTGACCGGCCCGACCGGTTCGGGGAAGACCACCACCCTGTATTCGACACTGGCCTTGCTCAACCAACCCGAGGTGAACATCATCACCGTCGAAGACCCGGTCGAGTACCGCCTCGCGGGTGTCAACCAGGTGCAGGTGAACCGCAAGGCGGGCCTCGTCTTTGCCACCGCCCTGTCTTCTATCTTGAGGTCCGATCCCGACATCGTCCTCATCGGTGAGATCCGCGACCGGGAGACCGCCAACATCGCGGTGGAAGCCGCCCTCACCGGACACCTGGTGCTGTCCACCCTGCACACCAACGACGCTGCCTCATCGGTGGGCCGTCTCATCGACATGGGGGTGGAGCCTTTTCTGGTCTCCTCTGCTCTGGACTGTGTCGTCGCGCAGCGCCTGGCCAGGCGGTTATGTACCAAATGCAAGGAGCCGTACAAGCCCGGGCCGGAACTGGCGGCCGAACTCGAGCTGGAAGGCTTCACACTGCACCGTGCCCGCGGATGTGCTTCCTGCTCGAACACGGGCTACCGGGGAAGGGTGGCCATCGTTGAGGTCATGTCGCTCACCGAGGAGGTGCGGCGGTTGGCCGTGGAGCACCGCCCCTCGGCCGACCTGAAGAGCCTCGCCATCTCACAGGGGATGGTCCCGCTGCGAGCCGACGGCTTGGAGAAAGTGCGGCTGGGCATGACCACTCTCGACGAGGTGCTCCGGGTGGTCGCCTAGGCGGAGACGGTCAAGGGCGGACGGTGCACGACCGATACCGGTGAACATGACGATCGACGCCGCCCCCGGTCTGGCCGATACGCTCCAGCAGGCACCCGCCGGCTCTGCAACCGATGAGCCGGCGATCGACCTCGATGCTCTGCTGATCGCTCTACTCGACCGCGGCGGTTCCGACCTCCATCTGACCGCCGGCTCTCCGCCGGTGGCACGCATCGACGGCAAGCTGCAGATCCTCAACGAGGCCGCACCGCTGACAGCGGCGGCCGTGCAGTCGGCCGTCTACCAGATCCTTGCCAGCGCCCAGCGCAAGCGGCTCGAAGAGGAGAAGGAGCTCGACGGTTCCCACTCGGTGGTTGGGCGGGGAAGGTTCCGCTTCAACGTCTTCCGCCAGCGTGGATCTCTGGGCGTTGTCTTCCGGGCGATCCCGTCGCGGATTCCCAGCCTCGATGAGCTCGGCATGCCCGACGTCGTGGCCCAACTGGCCGCCCTCCCGCGCGGACTGGTGCTCGTCACCGGCCCCACGGGCGCCGGCAAGTCGACGACGCTGGCAGCCCTGATAGACCTGGTCAACTCGACACGGGCGGTGCATGTGATGACGATCGAAGACCCCATCGAGGTCACCCACAGCCACAAGATGGCGATCGTCAACCAGCGTGAGGTCGGTGAGGACACCCACGGATTCGGTGTCGCCTTGCGTCATGTCTTCCGCCAGGACCCCGACGTCGTGCTCATCGGTGAAATGCGGGATGTGGAGACGATCGGCACCGCGCTTACGGCCGCCGAGACCGGCCATCTCGTCTTCGGAACGCTGCACACCAACGACGCTTCCCAGACCGTGGAGCGCATCATCGACGTGTTCCCGGCACACCAGCAGCAGCAGATCAGGGTCCAGGTGGCGGCATCGCTGCAAGCAGTCGTTTCCCAGCAGCTCATCCCCAAAGCCTCCGGGTCGGGCCGCGCCGCCGCGGTGGAGATGATGATCGCCACCCCTGCGGTGCGGAACTACATCAGGGAGAACAAGACGCATCAACTCCCCAGCACGATCCAGGCGGGCGGACAGCACGGTATGCAGTCGATGGATCAGGCATTGGCGAGGCTGGTGCTGGCCGGCGAGGTGGAATATGCCGCCGCCGCGGACCGGTGCCGGGATCGACTGCAGTTCGACACTCTCGCCGGGAGGCGCTGATGGCGGCAGCCACCTTCACCTACCGGGTGCGCGACTCCGCAGGCAAGGTCCACAACGGCGAGTTGGAGGGCGACTCCACCGCAGCGGTCGCCCGCCTGTTGCAAAAGCGCGGCCTGATCCCGCTGGCCGTGGAGGAGAAGAGAAAATCGGCGCTGCAGAAGGAAATAGCGCTGCCCGGCTGGACGCGCCGGGTCCGTGCGAAAGATCTCGCCGTGTTCAGCAGGCAGTTCGCCACCATGATCGATGCCGGGCTGCCCCTCATCCGGTCCCTTTCGATCCTCGAAGAGCAGACAGAAAGCGCAGTCTTGCAAGAGACTCTGGGGGCGGTTCGGGCCGACGTCGAGCACGGCATCTCCCTGTCCGACGCCATGGCACAGCATCCGAAAGCGTTTCCCGGCCTGTACACCGCCATGATCCGAGCGGGCGAGGTGGGGGGTGTTCTGGACGAGACTCTCAACCGGCTCGCCGAAATGGTGGAGGCACAGGTGGCAACCCGTGCGAAGGTGCGCTCCGCCATGGCCTACCCGGTCGTCGTGCTGGGTCTGGTGATCCTGATCGTCACCGCCATGCTGCTGTTCGTCGTTCCCATGTTTCAGCACATGTACAGCGATCTCGGCGGTGATCTCCCCTTGCCCACCCGGTTCCTCATCGGACTGTCGACCGTCTTCAAATCACTGTGGTGGCTGCTGGCCGCGGCCACCGCCGGCGCCCTCTTTGGTTTTCGTCGCTGGGTGGCGACAGAGGCGGGCAGGCACACCTGGGACAGCGCCAAACTGAATATGCCGGTCTTCGGGCGGCTGGTTCACCGGGCGGCGATGGCGCGCTTCGGCCGCACCCTCGCCGCGCTGACCCGCACCGGGGTGCCGATCCTGCAGGCGATAGACATCGTCGCCGAGATCACTGGGAACTCGGTGATCGCCCGAGCCCTGAGCGATGTCAAAGCGTCGGTCAAGGAAGGCCAGTCCATCGCCGGGCCCCTCGGCCGCCACCCGATCTTTCCGCCTCTCGTGGTGCATCTGGTGGCCATCGGTGAGGAGACCGGCGCCATCGACACGATGCTGGACAAGATCGCCGACTTCTACGACGCAGAGGTGGAGGCGGCGGTCACCGGGCTGACCAGCCTCGTCGAGCCTTTGCTGATCGTCGTGATGGGCGTGACCGTGGGGGGCATCCTCATCGCCCTCTACCTGCCGATGTTCAACATCGCGGAGCTGATCCAGTAGCCCCTGCTGATAGCTCAAGGCCTCCTATGGGGAACCGATAACCCACATGCGGGCCCAGGTCGGGCCCGGTCCACATCTCGACAGGAGGTCCACATGACGAAGATGCGGAAGCGTCTCGGCGACGAGGGCTTCACGCTCATCGAGCTGATGGTGGTGGTGCTGATCATTGCAGTGCTTGTGGCCATCGCCATCCCGTCCTTCCTCGGATTCCGATCCCGGGCACAGGACCGGTCGGCTCAAAGCGACGTCCGTAACACCCTGTTGGCGGAGAAGGCCTACTGGGTCGACAACGGCGACTACTCGACCACAGCTTCCGATCTGAAGGCATACGAGCCGACGATTTCGCTCCACGCCACCGATCCGGCTGAAGCCGTCGTAGCCGCCACCGCCTCCAACTCCTCCACCGGTGAGGACATCGTGTGCCTGTCGCGTACCAGCGACTCGGGCACGATCTACTCGGTGTGGGATGGGGAGAACACCGGTACCTACTACGGCACCGGGAGCCTTGCGGGAAGCGCATGTACCAGCTCGACGCCGAGTGGCCATAGCCAGGGCGGCTGGTAAGCAGCCACCTTCGCGGCTAACAGAGGGGCCTCTGCGGAGGCCCCTCTCGCCGTGGCGGCCGGTGACGATATGCCACACTCGAGTCCGTCGTGCCTGACCCCACCCCCGCGCTGACGGCCGGACTGGCCGTACTCGGTCTCATCGTCGGCTCCTTCGTCAATGTTGTCGCATACCGGGTGCCACGGGGTCTTTCAGTCATACGGCCCCCTTCGGCATGCCCTTCATGTGACCATCGCATCCGGGCACGGGACAATGTCCCTGTGGTTTCCTGGGTTCTACTCGGAGGCCACTGTCGGGACTGCGGGACTCGGATCCCGGTGCGCTATCCAATCGTGGAGGCCCTCACCGGGGCCATCTTCGTCGCCACCGGCTTTCTCCTCGGTGTGACCTGGGCTCTGCCGGCATACCTGTGGTTCGGCACCACCGGAGTGGTCCTGGTGCTCACCGACATCGACCATCGCCGCCTGCCGGACCGCATCGTGTTCGCCGGCCTCATCGGCGGGGGGGCGCTGCTGGTGCTGGCGGTGGTAGGTGGCGACGACTTCGGCTGGGGGGATCTGGGAAGG